>DATMVH010000501.1:0-6067 GCA_035563395.1 Solirubrobacteraceae bacterium | reverse complement strand
CGAGCCCGACGACCGAGCCGAGCAGGCCGATCGTCAGGCCCTCGGTGATGACCGAGCGCATGACCTGCCCGCGCGAGGCGCCGAGCGTCCGCAGGAGCGCGAACTCGCGCATGCGCTGCGTGACGGTGATCGAGAACGTGTTGAAGATGATGAATGCGCCGACGAACAGCGAGATGCCGGCGAACACGAGCAGCGCCGTCGTGAGGAAGCCGAGGTTGTCGCGGATGTCGGCCGACTGCTTGCGCGCCTCCTCCTGGCCCGTGCGGACCTCGACCGAGCGCGGGAGCTCGTCGCGCAGCGAGTCGCGCAGCTCCTCGGGCGTGACCCCCGGCTTCGCGGCGGCCTGGATCTGGTCGTAGCCCGTCTTGCCGAGCATGCGCTGCGCCTCGGGGAGCTGCATGTCGACTACCGTCGCGCCGCCGAACGAGTCGACGCCGGCGATCTGCGTGAAGCCGACGATCGTGTAGTCCTTGCGCGGCGCCGTCGCCACGACGGCGACCTTGTCGCCGAGCTTGAAGTCCTCCTTGCGGGCGGTCGAGGCGTCGATCGTCACCTCGTCCGGCGTGCGCGGCTTGCGCCCCTCCTTGATCGTGAAGGCGTCGAACCGCGGCTGGTCGGCGACAGAGGCGATGAAGTTGGGGGCGCCGCCCTGGCCGATGCGCTTGCCGTCCTTGCCGAGCACCGTGCCCACGTCGAACACGGAGCCGCCCGCGCTCTGGACGTCGTCCTGGGCGCGGACCTGGCGCAGCACGGACACGGGGATCGTCGGCTGCGTCCCGCCGCTGTTCGACGTGTCGATCGTCTTCGACGGCGTGATCGACGCGTCCGTGCCCCGCGCCGACTCGGCGAAGATCCGGTCGAACGACCGGTTGATCGTGTCCGTGAAGACGTACGTGCCGGCGATCAGCGTCACGCCGAGCGCGACGGCCAGCGCTGTCAGGACCAGCCTGAGCTTGCGGGCGACGAGCCCGCGCAGCGCGACCTTGCGCATGCGCTAGCCGACCGCCTTCATGAGGTCGAGGACGTCGCCGGCGGAGTTGGCCTCGCCGTCGTGGACGATGCGCCCGTCGGCCAGCACGAGGAGCCGGTCCGCGTAGGAGGCGGCCGTGGGGTCGTGGGTGACCATGATGACCGTCTGGCCGAACTCGTCGACGGCGCGGCGCAGCAGGCGCAGCACCTCGGCGGACGAGGCCGAGTCGAGGTTGCCGGTGGGCTCGTCGGCGAACACCACCGCGGGGCGCGAGATCAGCGCCCGGGCGACGGCGACGCGCTGCTGCTGGCCGCCGGAGAGCTCCGACGGGCGGTGCGTCAGCCGGTCGCGCAGGCCGACGGTGTCGATCAGCGTCTTCAGCCACTCCGCGTCGGGCTTGCGGCCGGCGAGCATCGCCGGCAGCGTGATGTTCTCCTCCGCCGTCAGGACCGGCACGAGGTTGAAGGCCTGGAAGATGAAGCCGAGCTTGTCGCGCCGCAGGGCGGTGAGCCGGCGGTCGTCGAGCCCCGCGAGCTCCTGGCCGTCGACGACGACGGAGCCCGACGTCGGGCGGTCGAGCCCGGCGAGCAGGTGCATGAGCGTCGACTTGCCGGACCCGGAGGGCCCCATGATGGCCGTGAACTGGCCCGCCGGGAAGTCGATCGACACGCCGCGGAGGGCGTGCACGGCGGCCTCTCCCTCGCCGAAGCGGCGATGCAGCTCGCTGGTCGAGACGATGGCAGCACCGGTCGCGGTCATGGAGGACAGGATGGACGTGCCCCCCGCAACCCGGCGTGCGGGCATCCGGTCGCGGCGGGTGCGGGCAGCCGCACCCGCCCGTCGGGCCCGCCGTCAGGCAGCGCGCAGGTAGGCCAGCACCGCCAGCACGCGGCGGTGGTCCTCGACGGTCGGCGTGAGGTCGAGCTTGCTGAAGATCGACGTCACGTGCTTCTCCACGGCGCGCTCCGTGACCACCAGCTCCTCGGCGATCGCGGCGTTGGAGCGGCCCTCGGCCATCAGCGCCAGCACCTCGCGCTCGCGCGGGGTGAGGCCCTCGAGCGGGTCCTCGCGGCGGCGGCGCCCGAGCAGCAGCGCGACGACCTCGGGGTCGAGCGCGGAGCCGCCGCCCGCGACGCGGCGGACGGCGTCGGTGAACGTGTCGACGTCGGAGACCCGGTCCTTCAGCAGGTATCCCGTGCTTTCCGTCGACTGCGACAGCAGGTCGAGGGCGTACGCCTCCTCCACGTACTGCGACAGCACGAGCACGCCCGTCCCGGGATGCTCGGCGCGGATGCGATGGGCGGCGCGGAGGCCCTCGTCCGTGTGTGACGGCGGCATGCGGACGTCCACGACCGCCACGTCGGGCTTGTGGGCGCCCACCTTGCGAAGGAGATCCTCGGCGTCGCCGGCCTGGCCGGCTACCTCGAACCCGGATTCCTCGAGCAGCCGCGCGAGACCCTCGCGCAGGAGCACGGAGTCCTCGGCGATCACGACGCGGATGGTCTCTGTCATGCCGTTGCGCTCTTCCTCATACCGGGATCTCAGCACGGAGCACGGTACCGGCGCCAGGAGGCGACTCGACGTCCAGCCGTCCGTCGAGCGCCGAGACGCGGTCGGCGAGGCCCCGGAGGCCCGATCCGCGGCCCGGATCGGCGCCCCCGACGCCGTCGTCCGCGATCTCCACGACCGCGTGGCCGTCGGCGCGCGACACGGCGACGCGGGCGCGGCTGGCGTCCGCGTACTTCGCCACGTTCGTCAGCGCCTCGGCCACGACGAAGTACGCCGCCGCCTCGACCGGGGCGGGCAGGCGCTCCGGCGGCACGGGCTCGAGCTCGACGGGCACGGGCGAGCGGCCGGCCAGGGCCTCGAGCGCGGCGCCGAGGCCGCGATCCGAAAGGACCGCGGGATGGATGCCCCGGGCGAGCTCGCGCAGCTCCTCGAGCGCCACCTTCAAGTCGTCCTGCGCGGCGGTCAGCAGCTTCTCCGCCGCCGCGGCGTCCTTGCGGACGCGCCCCTGGGCGAGCCGGAGGGTGAGGGACAGCGCGACGAGCCGCTGCTGGGCGCCGTCGTGCAGGTTGCGCTCGAGCCGGCGCCGCTCGGCCGTCGCGGCCTCCACGATGCGCGCCCGGGAGGCATGGAGCTCCTCCACGCGCGCGCGCAGCTGCGCCTGCAGGCGCGCGTTCTCGAGCGCGAGCCCGGCGGCGCCGGCCACGGACGCGAGGAGCTCCGAGTCCTCGCACAGCGCGCGGTCGTGGACGATCGCGCCGACGCGCCGGCCCTCGCGCCGGACCTCGGTGACGCCGCGGCGGGGGTCGTCGTCGCCGGGCAGCGCGATCGCGTGGCCGTCGCCGTCGACCCAGCGGTCGGGGTCCTCGAGCCAGTAGGCGAGCGCGAGCGTCCGGTCCCCCAGCGCGTCGGCGAGCTGGTCGCGCAGGCTCTCGGCGCGTCCGCCCTCCCCCATGCGCCGCAGCATCTCCGACACCGCGCCCGCGCGGCTGACCCGCGAGCGAAGGAGCCCGAACAGGAAGCCGTAGGGCGTGGCGGCGAAGAAGACGAGCGACAGCCCCTCCGTGCCGACCTGCAGCACGGCCGGACCGCCGAACGCCGACGAGCTGAGCGACGCGGCGAGCAGGCCGAGCAGGGCGATGCCCGACAGGAGCACCGGCCCCATGTCGCGCCGCCGCGGCGGCGAAGCGTCGCGCCAGCGGCGGAGCAGGACGTAGACGATCAGGCAGACGAGGATCACCCCGAGCGCCGACGTCAGCTTGCCGAACACCTGGAACGCCGTCTCGTCGTCCGCGACGAAGAGCGGGGAGCGCGGGCACCCGTCGCAGTCCAGGGCGGCGTTCGTGCCGAACAGGAGGTACGGAGTCGGTCCGACGACGCAGAGGGCGTAGGCGGCCGCGACGAGGCGGCGCACGCCGCGCGACCCGAGGCGCCCGTCCGGGTAGGCCAGCAGCATGTGCGCGAACACGGCGGCGTGGACGTTCGCCAGGAGGACGCCGAGTGTGAACAGCCACGGGTCGCCCGCGCTGACGAGCGCGCCGAGGAACCACGTGAAGCCGACGGCGGCCATGAGGACGCCGAAGCGGCTGTCGGGACGGCGCCACCACGCGAACAGGCCGGTGCCGACGAACGACCAGCCGACGAAGAGGAAGATCGCCGCCTCGCCGGGGGACAGCGGCGTGTGGTCGGAGGCGAGGCCGAGCGCGAGCGCCACGAGCCCGACCGCGAGGCCTTCGAGCGCGACGAGCACGAGCGCACGCCGCAGGCTCATCATCTCAGAGCAGCTCCTGCACGCGTTCCCCCGAGAGCTCGGCCTTCGGCACGAACCCGCGCGCCCCGGAGGTGCTCACGAGCGGCCCGAAGTCCGAGCTGTCGCGGCTGGAGGTGAGGATGACCTTCGGATGCGCGTCGTAGCCCATGAGCTGCGCGCACACCCGGAACCCGTCCGTGTCGGGCAGCTGGACGTCCAGCAGGACGACCTCGGGCCGCAGCGCGCGGCACTGCGTGATCGCCGACGCGCCGTCCTCCGCCTCGCCGACGACCTCGAATCCCTCCGACTCGAGCACGATGCGTGCGCTCGCGCGAAAGGACGGGTGGTCGTCCACGATCAGGACCGTGCAGGCCATCTGCAGGGCGATTGTGGTTGCAAGCAGATGGAGGGCCTATACGGCTGGCCGTACTACGGTCGGACCGCTGGTCCTACGACCTCCGCGAGCTGCCGGACCGCCGCGCCGGGGTCGTCCGCGCCGAACACGGCCGAGCCGGCGACGAACAAGGACGCCCCCGCCTCGGCGCACGGACCGGCCGTGGAGACGTCGATCCCGCCGTCGACCTCGACGGCCGGCCGGTCGCCCACGAGCGCGCGCAGGCGGCGCAGCTTGTCCAGGGAGTGCGGGAGGAACGCCTGCCCGCCCCAGCCCGGGTTGACCGTCATGCACAGGACGAGGTCCACGTCGTCCGCCACCTCGGCCACCGCACCGGCGGGCGTGCCGGGATTGATGGCGAGCCCCGCGCGGCAGCCGGCGTCGCGCACCGCGCCGAGCGCGTAGTGGACGTTCGGCGTGGCCTCGGCGTGGACGGTGATGCCGTCGGCGCCCGCCTTCGCGAAGTCGGCGATCTGGCGCTCGGGACGCTCGACCATCAGGTGGACGTCGATCACGGCGCCCGCGCCGTGGACGATCTCCGCGAGCGCGTCCACGACGAGCGCGCCCATGGTGATCGGCGGGACGAAGTGGCCGTCCATCACGTCGACGTGGATGGTGGAGGCCCCGGCGGCGAGCACCTCCTCGACCTGGCCGCCGAGGCGGGCGAAGTCGGCGGCGAGGATGGACGGCGCGATGCCGGAGAACGGCGCGGCCATCAGATCGGCTGGAGCATCGAGTTGCGGCAGCCGTTGCAGACGTAGAGAGCGGTGCTCGACATGCGCACGATCGTCGAGTGCGCGCCGCAGTTCGGGCAGACGGAGGTCAGCTCGAAGCGCCGCAGGCAGTTGACGCAGCGGTAGCGGCCGGGGAGGTTCGTCGGCCGCAGCCACGGCTCGGCGCAGGCGGGGCAGACGTCCCCGAGATCGATCGGCTCGTCGGTGCTCACGGCGCCTCCCGGCGGCGGAGGCGAGCCATGAAGAAGCCTTCGGTCCGGTCGCGGTGGGGGAGCGTCTGCAGTGCGCGGGCCATCCGCGGATGCTCCCATAGCGGGACGTCGGCACGCAGGTCGTCGAGCTCCAACGCCGCGTCCTCCGCGAGGAGGGCGGCGACGACCTCCTCGTTCTCGCGCGGGGAGATCGTGCAGGTCGAGTACAGGAGCGTCCCGCCCGGGCGCACGGCGGCGGCGCCGGCGCGGAGGATCGCCGCCTGGTGGCGCGCGAGGCGTTCGGGGTCGCCGGCCTGCTTGCGCCAGCGCGCGTCCGGGCGCGACGCGAGCGTGCCGAGGTCGGAGCACGGCGGGTCGACCAGCACGCGGTCGTACGCGCCGGGCTCGTCCCACCGCGCGGCGTCCGCCGTTCGGACGCTGACCACAGCGCCGGCGCCCATGCGCGCGGCGGTGCGGGCGAGCGCGGCGGCGCGGCCGGCGTGGCGCTCGACCGCGACGACC
>DATMVH010000500.1:0-2165 GCA_035563395.1 Solirubrobacteraceae bacterium | reverse complement strand
CCTGGCGGCGGTCGCGCTGCAGTGCGAACGTCGTCATCGGGTCGGTCCCCGACGCGCGGCCGACGCCGAGGTCGATCCGGCCCGGGAAGAGGCCGGCGAGCACGCTGAACTGCTCGGCGACCTTCAGCGGGCTGTAGTGGGGCAGCATGACGCCGCCGCTGCCGACGCGGATGCGCGACGTCGCCGCGGCGAGCGGCCCGACGAGCACCTCGGGCGCGGGGCCGGCGAGCGAGGGCCCGCCGTGGTGCTCGGCGACCCAGTAGCGGTGGTAGCCGAGCGCGTCGGCCAGGCGCGCGAGGTCGAGCGTGTCGGCCAGCGCCTGCGCGCCGCTCGAGCTCTCGGAGACGGGCGACTGGTCGAGGACGCTGAGGCGCAGAATGCTCACGCCTCCCACGGTAGCCCAGGAAGGCGTCCGCCCGAGCGCGCAGAATCCCGACGCGGATGATCACCCTCGGCATCGATCCCGGCACGGCGCACACGGGCTACGGCGTCGTCCTGCGCCACGGCGGGCGGCTCGTCGCGCTGGACGGCGGCGTCATCGAGACGGCGGCCGGGTCGGATCCCGGCGCGCGCCTCGCCGCCATCCACGGGCGCGTCGCGGCCCTGCTCGACGAGCACGCGCCCGCTGCGCTCGCCGTGGAGGACCTGTACTTCGGCGCCAACGCCCGCTCGGCGTTCGCCGTCGGCCAGGCCCGGGGCGTGGCGATGCTCGCGGCCGGCCAGCGCGGCGTGCGGTGCTTCTCCTACACGCCGCAGCAGGTCAAGGGCGCGGTGTGCGGCTCGGGGCGGGCCGGCAAGGGCCAGGTCCAGCGGATGGTGCAGGCGCTGCTCGCGCTCCCGGAGCTGCCGCGGCCCGACCACGCGGCGGACGCGCTGGCCGTCGCCATCTGCCACGCGAACGGCGCCGCGCTGCGCGCGGCCGCGGGGCGGGCGGCGGCGTGATCGCGCTGCTGTCCGGCGAGGTCGCGGTGCGCCGGCCCGACCATGTCGTGCTCTCCTGCGGCGGCGTCGGCTACCGGCTCGCGGTCTCGGCCGAGACCCTGCGGCAGGTCCCCGCGGCCGGCCGGGCGGCGACGCTGCACACCCACCTGATCGTGCGCGACGACGCGCTGCTCCTCTACGGGTTCGCGTCCGAAGCCGAGCGCGATCTCTTCCTGCTCCTGATCGGCGTCCAGGGCGTCGGTCCCAAGGTGGCGCTCGCGGTGCTGTCGGGCGGCACGCCGCGGGACCTGCTCGCCGCCGTGGCGGCCGGGGACACGGCGCGGCTGCAGGCCGTCCCGGGCATCGGCCGCCGGACGGCCGAGCGCATCGTCGTCGAGCTGCGCGAGAAGGTCGGCGCGGCGCCGCCGGACGACCCGATCGTCGTGGCGCGCGGCGACGACCCGCGGCTGCTGGCGCGCGACGGGCTCGTCGGGCTCGGCTTCAGCCAGCAGGAGGCCGAGCAGCTGCTGGACGGCGCCCCGGGCGAGACGCCGGAGGACCTGATCGCCCACGCGCTCAAGGGCGCGCGCCGATGAGCATCCGCACGCCGGGCGCCGACCGGCTGCAGACGCCGCATCCGCGCGGCGACGAGGAGCTCGACGCCACGCTGCGCCCCCAGCGGCTGGCGGACTTCGTCGGGCAGGAGGGCCTCAAGGAGCAGCTCGGCGTGTCCATCGCCGCGGCCGCCGCGCGCGCGGAGGCGCTCGACCACGTGCTGCTGGCCGGCCCGCCCGGGCTGGGGAAGACGAGCCTCGCCCGGATCGTCGCCGAGGAGCTCGGCGTCCCGTTCGTGCAGACCGCCGGGCCAGCGCTCGAGCGCAAGGGCGACATCGCGGCGTTCCTGACCGACCTCGAGCCGCGCGCCGTCTTCTTCGTGGACGAGATCCACCGGCTGCCGCGGGCCGTCGAGGAGACCTTCTATCCGGCCATGGAGGACCGCCAGCTGCCGGTCACGCTCGGCGTCGGCCCGGGCGCGCGGGTGGTGACCCTCGACCTGCCGCCGTTCACGCTGATCGGCGCGACGACGCGCGCCGGCCTGCTCACGACGCCGCTGCGCGACCGCTTCGGCATCCAGCACCGCCTCGACCACTACGACGCCGGCGACCTCGCGCGGATCGTCGTGCGCTCCGCGGCCGTGCTCGGCGTCGCGGTCGACGCGGCCGGCGCGCGCGCCATCGCCGACC
>DATMVH010000499.1:0-6943 GCA_035563395.1 Solirubrobacteraceae bacterium | reverse complement strand
GGCGGCCTGCTCGTCCAGCACATGCCGCCCGGGTTCACCGCCTCGCTGGCGGCGCGGCTCGATGCGGCGAGCGCGCTGGGCGTCCGCGAGGCGCGCACCGCCGACGCGCTCGACCCGTCCACGCTGCTCGTCGCCCCCGGCGGCTCGCACCTGCGCCTCGGCGACGACCGGCGCGTTCGGCTCTCCGACGACGCCCCGGAGGGCGGCCTGCGCCCGCGCGCCGACTTCACCATCCGCGACGCCGCGCGCCTGTTCGGCCGGCGCGTCCTGCTCGTCGTCCTCACCGGCATGGGCAAGGACGGCCTCGACGGCGCCGCCGCGGTCAAGCGCGCCGGCGGCCGCGTGCTCGTCGAGGCGGAGTCCACCTGCACCGTCTACGGCATGCCGCGCGCGGTCGCCGAGGCCGGCCTGGCAGACCGCGTGCTTCCGCTCGACGAGCTCGCCGCCGCGATCGCGGAGGAGCTGCGATGAGCCTGAACACCCGCCACGACCCGATCCCGCGCTTCGGGCCCGCCCCGGCCAAGGCCGTCTCGGCCGCCGCCGACGACTACGTCGCCTTCTGCGAGTCCGTCCGCCTCACGTGCGGCGTGGACCCCCTCCAGTACAGGCGCGGCCAGATGGAGCGCCGCATCCGCACGTGGGTCGAGCGCCGCGGCGGCGAGGACCTCGCCGGCTACGCGCGCCGCCTCAAGCGCGAGCCGGCCGAACTCGACGCCTTCCTCGACCGCGTGACGATCAACGTGTGGCAGTTCTGGCGCCATCCCGAGCAGTGGAAGGCGCTCGGCGACTCGATCCTCCCGGAGCTCGCCGAGCGCGGGCGCGTCCGCGCCTGGAGCGCCGGCTGCTCCTACGGCGCGGAGGCCTACACGCTCGCCGCCGTGGCGCGCGAGTCGATCCCGCACGCCCGGGTGGAGATCCGCGGCACCGACCTCGACCGCCGCATGGTGGCCCGCGCCCGCGAGGGCCGGTTCACCCAGGACGACGCGCGGGGCGCGCCGGCGGCCTCCCTCAGACGCTGGTTCCCCGGCGGCCGGGCCACCGAAGAGCTGCGCCGGCTCGTGTCCTTCGAGGTCGGCGACCTCCTGCGCATGCCCCTGCGGCCGGCGACGTACGACCTCGTCATGTGCCGGAACACCGTCATCTACTTCACCGAAGAGGTCCGCGACGCGCTGCACCGCCGCCTGGTGGAGGCGCTGCGCCCGGGCGGCTACCTGGTCGGCGGCACGTCGGAGCGCGTCGCGGCGACGCGCGAGCTCGGGCTGACCTCCCCGTTCCACTTCATTTACCGCAAGGGCTGACCAGATGGACATCTCCGAGTACCTCCCGATGTTCCTCGCCGAGGGACGCGAGCACCTGCAGGAGCTCAACCTCGCCGTCGTCCGCATCGAGGGGCAACCGGACGACCCGGCCACGGTCGACGAGATCTTCCGCATCGCCCACTCGATGAAGGGCATGAGCGCGACGATGGGCTTCGCCGGCATGGCGGCGCTCACGCACGAGATGGAGGACGTGTTCGAGCTGCTGCGCCAGCGCCGCGGCGGGCTCGAGCGCGAGGCCATCGACGTGCTGCTGCAGTGCCTCGACGCGCTCGCCGAGGCCGTCGACGCGATCGAGGAGAACGGGGCCGAGTCGATCGCCCCCGAGCCGCTGATCGCCCGCCTGCGCGAGCTCGTCCGCGACCGCACGCCCGGCCAGGACGCCGACCGCCATGGCTCGCACGAGCCCGTCGCCGACGTCGAGTCGCTCGCCCCCGGGGAGCGCGTCGTCCACGTCTGCGCCCGCCTGCGCGGCGACGCGCAGATGCCCGCCGTGCGCGCCTACATGGTGCTGTCCGCACTGGCGGAGAAGGGCCGCGTCGTGACCTCCGCGCCGAGCGAGGAGGGCGTGGACGCCTTCACCGGCCGGGAGATCGACGTCTGGCTCGCCACGGAGGAGGCCGAGGACGCGCTGCTCGCGCTGGCGGGCTCCGTGCCCGACGTCGAGGCCGTTGAGGCCGCCGTCGAGGCGCCCAAGGCCGAGGAGGCCGAGGCCGAGGAGGCCGAGGCCGAGGCCGAGGCGGAGGCCGGGACCGGCACGCCGCCGGCCGGCGCCCCCGCCCCCGGCGGCGCCGGCACGCACAAGAGCAAGGGCGCCTCGACGGTCCGCGTCGACGCCGAGCGGCTCGACCAGCTCATGCACTTCATGGGCGAGCTCATGCGGCACCGCACGCAGGTCGAGGGCCTCGTCGCGCAGGCCGACGTGCCGGGCCTCTCGCAGGCGATGCAGAACCTCACCCGCAGCTCGCACGCGCTGCAGCAGATGGTGATGCAGGTGCGGATGATCCCGGTCGAGGCCGTGTTCCTGCGCTTCCCGCGCCTGGTCCGCGACCTGTCGACGAAGCTCGGCAAGCAGGTGGAGCTGTCGCTCGTCGGCAAGGAGACCCAGCTCGACCGCACGGTCGTCGACGCGCTCGGCGACCCGCTCGTGCACCTCGTCCGCAACGCGCTCGACCACGGCCTCGAGCCGCCGGAGGAGCGCGTCGCCGCCGGCAAGCCCGCGACCGGCACGCTCGAGATCTCCGCCCGCCACGCGGGCGGCAACGTCGTCATCTCCGTGCGGGACGACGGCCGCGGCATCGACCCCCGCAAGGTCGCCCGCAAGGCCGCAGAGCGCGGGCTCATCCCGGCCGACGCCGTCGACTCGATCGACGTCAAGGCGGCGGCCGAGCTGCTCTTCCACCCCGGCTTCTCGACCGCGGAGGTCACGAGCGACATCTCCGGCCGCGGCGTCGGCATGGACGCGGTCCGCACGACCGTCCGCGAGCTCGGCGGCGAGGTGCTGCTGCACTCCGAGCAGGGCCAGGGCACGACCGCGCAGGTGCGGCTCCCGCTCACGATCGCCATCGTGGCGGCGCTGCTCGTCGAGGTCGGCGGCGAGCCGTTCGCGGTGCCGATCGACCGCATCGAGCGGACGGTGAAGCTCGCCGACCACGCGCTGCGCTCCGTCGCGGGCGAGCGGATGCTCGTCATGCGCGACGGCGTCCTCCCGCTCGTGGACGGCGGCGCCCGGCTCGGCCGCGAGGCCACGCCCGAGGCCGACCACGGCGTGATCGTCCGCACCGCCGACGCGCGCCTCGCGCTCGCGGTCACCAAGCTCGTCGGCCAGCAGGAGCTCGTCACCCGGCCGCTGCCCGCCGCGGTGGCCGAGCACGCGGCGCTGTCGGGCGGCGCCGTGCTGCCCAGCGGGCAGATCGCACTCATCGTCGACTGCGACGCGCTCGGCGAGGGCGCGGCGCGCGTCCCCGCCCCCGCCCTCGCCTAGACAGGAAAGGACCGTACCGTGAGCACCCCGTTCACCGAGCTGCAGATGGACGCGCTGCGCGAGCTGGCCAACATCGGCTCGGGCACCGCGAGCACCGCCCTGGCGTCGATGCTCGGCCGTCCGGTCGACATCTCCGTGCCGAACGCGCAGGCGCTGCCCTTCGCGGATGCCGTCGACGCGATCGGGCCGGCCGAGCAGATCGTCACCGGCGTGGTCCTCGACGTCATCGGCGAGCTGGACGCCACCGTCCTCCTGCTGCTGGAGGAGTCCGACGCCGCCACGCTGTGCGGCCTGCTCGGCGTGGACCCGGAGGACGAGATGGCCGCGTCCGCGCTGGGCGAGATCGGCAACATCGTCGGCGCCTCCTACATCAACGCGCTCGGCGCGATGACGGGCCTTGAGCTCGAGCCCGAGCCCCCCGTCTCGGCGACCGACATGCTCGCGGCCATCGTCGCGACGGTGCTGACCGGCCGCGCGCAGGGCGACGACATCGCCCTCGTGCTCGACTCCCAGCTCGCCGTCGAGGGCGAGGACTGCTCGATCTCGTTCGTGCTCGTGCCGACGCGCGGCGGCGTGGAGGAGCTCCTCGCCCGCCTCGGGCTGGAGTCGTAGGCATGGCCGAGTTCATGGTCCGCATGGGCGAGCACGCGGTCTCGTCGGTCGCCGGCGACGTCCTCGTGTCCCTCGGCCTGGGCTCGTGCATCGGCCTCGTGCTGCTCGACCGCCGGGCAGCGGTCGCCGGCCTGGCCCACGTCGTCCTCCCCGCCCTCGTCGGGCGCGACACCAGCACTCCCGGGAAGTTCGCCGACACGGCCGCCGAGGCGCTGCTCGCCGCGATGGAGCGGCTCGGCGCCCGGCGCACGCGCGTCGAGGCCGTCCTCGTCGGCGGCGCGAGCATGTTCGGGTCCGCGAGCGCCGGGCTCGAAGTCGGCCAGCGCAACGACGTCGCCGTGCGCGCCGAGCTGGCGCGCCTGCGCATCCCGGTGGCCGCGGCCGAGACCGGCGGCTCCGAGGGCCGGACCGTCCGGGTCGCCCTCGAGAGCGGGCGCGTGACGGCCAAGCCGGCCGGGGGCGAGGAGCAGGAGCTGTACGCGGGCTGGAAGGCGAGGGTCCAGGCATGAGCGGGCAGGTCCTCACCCCGGACGCGATCGCGGCGCTCGTCGACGCCGCCAAGGAGGGGCGCCTGCCCGAGCAGCCGGCCCCCGACCGCGGGCGCCAGCGGCGCATGCGCACCGTCGACTTCACGCGGCCGACGAAGTTCACCGCCGACCAGGAGCGGCGACTCAAGCGCGCGCTCGACACGTTCTGCCGCACGGCGTCGACGCGCCTGTCGGCCGAGCTGCGCATGGCGCTCGAGCTCGAGGTCATCAGCGTCAACCAGCTCACGTGGTCGAACGCGCACGCGCAGGTGCCGTCGCGGTCGATCGCCTGCGCGGTCGACGTCGCGCCGATCGGCACCAAGATGCTGGTCAGCACGGAGAAGAACCTCGTGCTGAGCGCGATCGAGCTGCTGCTCGGCGGCTCCGCCGGCGCGCAGCCGCGCGATCGCCGCATGACGGACATCGACTGGGCGCTCGCCAAGCACTTCGTCGAGCGGATCCTCGCGCAGCTCTCCGTCGTCTGGTCGGACATGGCGGAGCTCGAGCTGTCCGCGGGCGCGATGGACATGCACCTCGACACGGCGCAGATGGCCGCCGTGAGCGAGCCCACGCTCGCCTTCACGATCGAGGCCCGCATGGACCGGGAGTCCGCGACGATCGGGCTGCTGCTGCCCTACACCGCGATCGCGCCGGTCGCCGACCGCATCGCGGCCCGCGAGGACGCGGACGAGACGCTCGGCGGCGAGGCCGCCGACGCCGTCCGCAACGCCGTCGGGCGCGTGGAGATGACCGTGCGCGCAGAGGTGGCGTCCGTCGAGCTGCCGATCGAGCAGGTGCTCGCGCTGCAGCCCGGCGACCTGCTGCGGCTCGACGCGCGCGCCGAGGACGGCGTGACCATCTTCGCCGACGCCGTTCCCGTCCACCGCGGCCGGCCCGGGCGCAGCGGCACCCGGCGTGCCGTGCAGATCACCCACCGCCTGGAAGGAGCCGACTCGTGACGACCGACGACGCGCTGGTCAAGCTTGGCCAGTCCACCGTGGAAGCCGTTTCCGGCGTCCTCGAGATGTTCGCTCCGGGGCAGATCCAGACGGGCGACGTGACCGTCGTGGCCGCCGACCGGCATCCCCTCGAGGGCGTGCCGGTGCCCGCCGTGGCGACGATGGTGTCCTACGTCGACGGGGTCACGGGCGGCAACCTGTTCGTGATGACCGTCGACGGCGCGCGCCGTCTCGCCGCCGCGATGATGGGCACGGAGCCGGACGAGACCGCCGGCGCCGCCGAGCTGTCCGAGCTGGAGCTCTCGGCGGTCGCCGAGGCGATGAACCAGATGATGGCCTCCGCCGCGGGCGCGACGTCCGCCGTGCTCGGCACGGAGGTGGAGATCGGCGTGCCGGAGACGCGCACGTTCATGACCGCCGACGAGGCCATCGCCGCCTACGCGCCCACCCCGCACGCGACGCGCGGTGCCGTCTCGGTCTGCGGCGAGCCGTGCCGGCTGGTGCAGCTCGTCCCGAACGCGTTCGTCGTCCGCATGACGCGGGCGCTCGACGAGATCAGCGCCGAGGTCCCGGTGCCGGACGGCGGCCGGGGACGCGGCGGCGCGGGGGCCGGAGCCGGCACGCCGTCGCTCGCGGGGATCCCCGTGCGCGTGTGGGCGGAGCTCGGGCGCGCGCAGATGCCTTCCGCCCAGGTGGTCGGACTTCCGACCGGCGCGGTGGTGGAGCTCGACCGTCAGGCCGATGAGCCGGTCGACCTGTACGTCAACGGACGGCGCTTCGCGACCGGTCGCCTCGTGGTGGCCGACGGCGCCGACTGGGCCGTGCGCATCGAGCACGTCCTGGACAACGACACGAACCAGATGCAACCGGAGGTGACGTGATGGCCCGAGTGCTCGTCGTCGACGACGCGGCGTTCATGCGGAAGATGGTGAGCGACGCGCTCACGAAGGGCGGCCACGAGGTGGTCGGCGAGGCCGGCAACGGCGCGGAGGCGATCACCCGCTTCCAGGAGCTCAAGCCGGATCTGACCACGCTCGACATCACGATGCCCGAGAAGGACGGCATCGCCGCGCTCAAGGAGATCATCGCGCTGGACCCCGGCGCCCGCGTGGTCATGTGCTCGGCGCTCGGCCAGGAGTCCAAGGTGCTCGAGTCGATCAAGCTCGGCGCGCGCGACTTCGTGGTCAAGCCGTTCCAGGCCGACCGCGTGCTCGACGCCGTCGGCAAGGCGCTCGCCTAGCGGCGCCGCGGCACCGGCGCTCGCGCCGGCCCGACCAGGAGAAGCGAGGAGACGGGCGAGGCCGCTCAGGGAACGAGCAGGTCCTCGTCCTCGCCCTCGATCGGCCGGTCGCCGAGCGAGCCGAGGACGCCGCGCAGCCAGCGGTCCTCGGCGGCGTCCGCCTCGCGCGCCGCGATCACGCGCAGCGCCACCAGACACAGGAGGAGGACGCCGGCGGCCACGGCGGCCGCGGCGAGCCACGGCGGCGCGGCCGCAAAGGCGGCGGCCACGACCGCCGCCGTCGCGACGACGACCGCCGCCGCCCG
>DATMVH010000498.1:0-6947 GCA_035563395.1 Solirubrobacteraceae bacterium | reverse complement strand
GCCGCCTCAGGCTGCCCCGCCTGCGCCGCCGGGCCCCGGGCCTGCCGGGCCGCAGGATCACGGTCGGCCGCGTGCTGCGCTGGCTGCTCGTCGCCGTCGTCGCATGGGTGGTGCTGTCGGGCGTGCTCTTCATGGTCTCCGCGGAGCTCCAGCGCGGCGATCTCGCCTCGCGCCTCGAGGGAGAGCTCGACAGCGGCCCGTACCCGCTCGTCGGCGCGAACACGATCCTCGTCCTCGGCTCGGACGCCCGTACGCGCGGCCTCGCCGAGCCGGGCTCGCAGATCGGCGGGCCGTCGCGGGCGGACTCGATCATGCTGCTGCGCGTGGGCGGCGGCGCGAACGCGTCGCTCTCGATCCCGCGCGACACCGTCGTCGACATCCCCGGCAGCGGCACGAGCAAGATCAACGCGGCGTACGCGATCGGCGGCGCCCGGCTCGCCACGCGCACCGTCAAGCAATTCCTCGGGATCGAGATCAACCACGTCGTGGAGGTCTCGTTCGAGAACTTCCCGGACCTCGTCGACGCGCTCGGCGGCGTCACGGTGCGCACGCCGTGCGTGATCTCCCGCATCAACGGCGGCACCGCCAACGGCGGCTACACGCTGCGCCTCCGCCGGGGCGAGCACGAGCTGAACGGCGAGCAGGCGCTCGCGCTCGCCCGCACGCGCAAGAACGACTGCCGCCCGTTCGAGGACGACCGGACCCGCGCGCGCCGCCAGCAGCAGCTCGTGGCCGCGATGAAGGACAAGGTGGCGTCGTTCGAGACGTTCGCGCGCCTGCCGTGGGTGTCGTGGGCGGCGCCGAAGGCGGTGCGGTCGGACATGAGCGGGCCGACGCTGCTCGGGGTCGCCGCCGCGTCGCTCTTCGGCGGGAGCGGGACGCAGATGGTCCTCCGGCCGTCCGGCGGGATCACGCTGTCGGACGGCGGCGCCGGCCTGATCGTCTCCGACGCCGAGAAGGAGCGCGCGGTCGCGCGCTTCATGCGCGGCTGACCCGCGCCGCTACAGCGACAGCGCGGCGACGCGCCCGCGATGCCACGCGGCGTCGCCGTACATCCGCGCGTTCGCGTGCGCGCGCTTGAGCAGGAAGTGCAGGTCGTGCTCCCAGGTGAAGCCGATGCCGCCGTGGACCTGCAGCGCCGCGCCGCAGACCCGGCGCCCCGCGTCCGCCGCGTACGCCTTCGCCATCGACACCGCCACGAGCGCCGTCTCGGGCTCGTGGTCGAGCGCCCACGCCGCCCAGTACGTCGCTGCGCGGGCGCCCTCGACCTCCAGCAGCATCTGCGCGCACGCGTGCGAGACCGCCTGGTAGGAGCCGATCGGCCGGCCGAACTGCGTGCGGTCCTTCGCGTACGCGACCGCCATCTCCATCGCCCGCTGCGCGACGCCCACCGACTCGGCGGCGCTCGCCGCCGTCACGCCGAGCCACGCCTGCTCGAAGCCGTGGCCCGAGAGCTCCTCTGCGGGCGTGCCGTCGAAGCGCACCTCATACAGCCGCCGGGTGGTGTCGAGCGTCTCCGCGCGCGAGATGGTCATCCCGGGCGCGCCGGCCTCGACCACGACGTGGCGCCCGCCCTCCGCCGTGACGACGAGCACGTCGGCGACGGCCGCATCCGGCACCGCGACCTTGACGCCCGAGAGCCGCCCGCCGGCGAACGGCGACGCCGGCGCCTCGGGATCCCGCAGCCCCGGCTCCCAGTGCGCGACGGCGCCGCGGCGGCCGCCCGCGAGCCGCCCCTCCTCCCCCGCCGCGGCGAGCAGCCGGGCGGCCGCCCACGTCGACTGCAGCGGCGTCGGGGCGAGCGCGTAGCCGAGCTCCTCCGCCAGCACGGCGAGCTCCACCACGCCGAGGTCGCCGGCCCCCGTCCAGCCGAGCTCCACCATCTCGTCCCACTGCGCGTCCGTGAACGCCCGCTCCTCCTCCAGCGCGAGCCGCCGCACCTCCGGCCAGCGATAGCGCGCGGCGAGGAACTCGCGTGCGGTGCGCTTGATGTCGCGCTGGTCGTCGGAGAGGTCGAAGTTCATCCGCGCGGAAGGCCGAGCACGCGCTCGGCGACGATGTTCTTGAGGATCTCCGTCGTCCCACCCTCGATGGAGTTGGCGCGGGAGCGCAGGAAGCGGTGCGTCCACGGGTCGTCGACGAGCTGCGCCTCGGGGCCGAGGATGTCCAGCGCGAGGTCCCCGACCGCCTGGTTGACCTCCGCCCAGTGCCACTTGCCGAGCGAGCCCTCGGGTCCGGGCGCGCCCCGGTTCATGGCGCCGGTGAGGCCGCGGTAGGCGTTCAAGCGCAGGACCTGCGCCTCGATGTGGAGCTGCGCGAGGCGGTCGCGGATCCCCGGGTCGCCGATCACGCCGCGCGAGCGCGCCAGGCCGACGAGCTCGCGCAGGGCGATGTGGACGTCGACCTGCAGCGCGAACGCGAGCCCCGCACGCTCGTGCATGAGCGTGGTGATGGCCACGCTCCAGCCGTTGTCGACGCCCCCGACGACGTTGTCCTCCGGAACGAACGCGTCCTCCATGAAGATCTCGTTGAACTCCGCGTCGCCGGTGATCTGGCGCAGCGGACGCACCTCCACGCCGTCCTGCTCCATGTCCATGAGGAAGTAGGTGAGGCCGCGGTGCTTCGGCACGTCGGGGTTGGTGCGGGCGACGAGCATGCACCACTTCGCCTGGTGGGCGTACGTCGTCCAGACCTTCTGGCCGGTGACGCGGAAGCCGCCGTTCGAGCGCACCGCGCGCGTCTTCAGCGACGCGAGGTCGGATCCGGATTGCGGCTCGGAGAACCCCTGGCACCAGATCTCGTCCGCGGAGAGGATCGGGGCGAGGAAGCGCGCCTTCTGCTTCTCCGTCCCGTGCGCGATGACCGTCGGGCCGCCCATCGCGAGCCCGAGCGTGTTCGCCATCTGCGGCGCGCCGGCCCGCGCGACCTCCTCGTAGAAGATCGCCTGCTCGACCTGCGTGGCGCCCGCGCCGCCGTACTCCTCCGGCCAGCTCAGCCCCGCCCAGCCGCGCTCGTTCAGCCGCCGCTGCCAGTCGCGCCGGAACGCGAACGCCGCGTCCTCCTCCGTCGGCGCGGGGCCGGGATGGTTCTCCGCCAGCCAGCTCCGCACGTCGTCGCGGAACGTCCGCTCGGCGTCCGAGAGCGTCAGGTCCATCGGCGGGATCCTGCCATGCCGGCCGGAGCGCCCGTGCCGGTCAGTCGGCGGAGCCGGCCGAGCCGCCGGAGGAGGAGGACTTCTCCGACGCGGGCTTCGCGCCGTCGCCCTTCTTGCCGTCGCCGCCGGAGTCCGAGGCCGACTTGGTCGCCGCCTCCTCGCGCTTGCGCTTGGACGTTCCGTAGTCCGTGTTGTAGAAGCCGGACCCCTTGAAATGGACGGCGATCGGGTGGAACACGCGCTGGACCGCCGCGCCGCAGTCCTCACACGCCGTCACGGGATCGTCGGTGATCCTCTGCATGACCTCGAAGAGGTGGCCGTTCTCGCAGCGGTATTCGTAGATCGGCATCGGGACGGCGCGGAGGATAGCCGCAACCCGGCCCGATCCCGATGCCGCCGGCATCCGGGGACCGCGCGCGGGAAAGCCGGAACCTAGACTGGATCCTCCATGCCGCAGCCCACCGTCGCCACCATGGACAAGATCGTGTCGCTCTGCAAGCGGCGCGGCTTCATCTTCCCCGCTTCCGAGATCTACGGAGGCATCGCCAACACGTACGACTACGGCCACTACGGCGTGTTGCTGAAAAACAACGTCGTTGCCGAGTGGTGGAAGGCGATGATCCAGGAGCGCGACGACATCGTCGCCCTGGACTCCGCGATCATCCAGCACCCGCGGACGTGGGAGGCGTCGGGCCACCTCGCCGGCTTCACCGATCCGCTCGTGGACTGCCGCACGTGCAAGATGCGCTTCCGCGCCGACCACCTCGGGGAGCTCCAGTGCGGCAAGCGGCCGTCCAAGCACCCCGGCGAGGACGCCGCGTGCGACCTCACGGAAGCGCGCGAGTTCAACCTCATGTTCGAGACGACGATCGGCCCGGTGAAGGATGCGGGGTCGACGGTCTTCCTGCGGCCGGAGACCGCGCAGGGCATCTTCCTCGACTTCAAGCAGGTGCTGCAGTTCGCCCGCCGCAAGCCGCCGTTCGGGATCGCGCAGGTCGGGAAGTCGTTCCGCAACGAGATCACGCCCGGCAACTTCATCTTCCGCACGCTCGAGTTCGAGCAGATGGAGATGGAGTACTTCGTCCCGCCCGCCGAGGCCCTGAACTGGTATGAGCACTGGCTGCACGAGCGCTTCGAGTGGTACGTGCGGCTGGGGATCGAGCGCGACCGCCTGCGCCTGCGCGCCCACGACCCCGACGAGCTGTCGCACTACTCGTCCGGGACGAGCGACGTCGAGTACCTCTTCCCGATCGGCTGGTCCGAGCTCGAGGGGATCGCGAACCGCGGCGACTTCGACCTCACCCAGCACGCCAAGCACTCGGGCGAGCGGCTCGAGTACCACGACACGCAGACCGGCGAGCGCTACGTCCCGCACGTGATCGAGCCCGCCGCCGGCGTCGGGCGCTCCGTGCTCGCGTTCCTCTGCGACGCCTACGATGAGGACGAGATCGGCGGGGAGAAGCGGACGGTGCTGCGGCTCCATCCCGCCCTCGCGCCCGTCAAGGTCGCCGTGCTGCCGCTTCTGC
The DNA here is from genome assembly GCA_035563395.1 of Solirubrobacteraceae bacterium. Taxonomy (GTDB): domain Bacteria; phylum Actinomycetota; class Thermoleophilia; order Solirubrobacterales; family Solirubrobacteraceae; genus DASQMT01. Next base: position 2,267 of record DATMVH010000498.1, on the reverse strand, counting down.
GCAAGGACGGCCAGCCGGAGCTCGCGCGCCATGTGTACGAGGCGCTGCGCCGCCGGATGAAGGCGGAGTACGACGACGGCGGGGCGATCGGGCGCCGCTACCGCCGCCAGGACGAGATCGGCACGCCGTTCGCGGTGACGATCGACCACCAGTCGCTCGAGGACCGGACGGTCACGGTGCGGGATCGCGACACGCTGCAGCAGGAGCGCGTGGCCATCGACGCGCTGGCCGGCCACCTGCAGGCGCGGCTGGATCCGGTCGCCGTGTAGCCTCGCTGACGTGGCGTCGGCAGCCGCGGATCAGCTGTCCTACTCCGATCTCTACGCCCGCTGGGAACGCGCCGGCTGGTCGGCGGCGGCGCTCGACTTCGCCGCCGACCGCGAGGACTGGCAGACGGCGTTCTCGGACTTCGAGCGTCGCGCCGCGCTTGGAACTACTCCTCTTCTTCTGGGGCGACGACGCGGTGGCGGACACGCTGGCGCCGTTCGTCGACGCCGCGCCGACGGAGGAGCAGAAGTACTTCCTGGCCACGCAGCAGGCCGACGAGGCGCGCCACGCCGTCTTCTTCCGGCGCTTCATGCACGAGGTCGCCGGCCTCGGGGACGGCACGGTGGGCGGCGGGCTGGCGGCCGTCCGCCCCGAGCTGACCTGGGGCTTCCTGCGGACCTTCGAGCTGCTCGACGAGCACACGAGCGAGCTGCGGCGGGACCGCTCGCCGGCGAAGCTCGCGCAGGCCGTGACGCTCTACCACCTGATCGTCGAGGCGACGCTCGCCCAGCCCGGCCAGGAGGTGATCGAGGGGTACCTCGCGCGGCGCGGGGTGCTGCCCGCCTTCCGCGCGGGCATGCGGCACGTCGCCCACGACGAGCAGCGCCACATCGGGTTCGGCGTCAAGCTGCTGCGCGACCTCGCCGCGACGGATGCGGACGTGCCCGCCGCGGTGGCCGAGCTGCTGCGCGCGGTCCTGCCCGTGAGCGCCGCGGAGTTCGTGCCACCCGGCTGGGACCGGCGCTACGCCGAGTGCTTCGGCTTCACCGTCGAGCACGTCTACGAGCTCGCCGGCCGCTCGTTGGAGACGAGGATGCGGGCGGCGGGGCTGCCCGTCGAGTCGCTGCCCGGGCCCGTCCCGTTCCCAGGTCGGCGTGCCCGCGGACGAGCGCGCGCGCCGCATCGTGGCCATGCTGGAAGCGGGACTGCTCGGCGAGAAGCTCGGCCGCCCGCGGCGCGACCCGGCGACGATGGCCCTGCTGTTCGACGCCGTGCAGGACGGCATCGACCACCGCCGGGCGCCGCGCGAGCCGGTCGTGCTCCAGTGGGAGTTCACGGACGCAGAGCCGTGGCACGTGCGCGTCGCGAACGGCTCGGCCCGCGCGGCGCCCGGGCGCGTGGAGCACGCCGACGTCACGTACGCGGCGCGCTACGAGGACTTCGTCGACGTGTTCGCCGGCCGGCTCGACCGGCGGCGCGCGCTTGCCACGCGCCGCCTGCGCCCGCGCGGATCGCCGTCCGCGCTGTGGCGGACGCGCCACGTCTTCGGCTGATCGGCCGAAATCGCTCAAGTCGGTCGAACTTGGCGCCGAAAAGCGTTCCATGCCCGTTCATCGCCGACTCCCGCTCTTCCTCGCCGCGATCGCGCTCGCCGCAGCGGTCGCCCTCGTGCCCGGGCGCGCGAGCGCTGACTCCGACAGCTCGGGCTGGGCGTGGAGCGCCGGAGACCTGTGGGTGGGCCCGGCGAGCGTGTCGGTCGACGGGACGACGGCGGTGGTCCGCGCGACCATCGACCCGAAGAAGACGACGACGGTGTGGTTCGAGTACGGCACCACCACGGCGTACGAGAGCCGGACCCCGACCACGACGCTCTCGAACGGCTACCTCAGTCGCGCGGAGGCGACGCTGACGGGCCTGGACCCGCACACGACCTTCTACGTCCGCGTCGTCGCCGACAACGGCTTCTCGCGCGAGACCGGCTCGGGCACGCGCTTCGTGACGGGCGCCGCCGCCGCAGAGCCGCGCCCGCAGCCGCAGACCGCCGATCCGCTCCCGGTGGACGTGCCGATCGAGCTGCCGATCGCCCATCTGCCGGTGAAACTGCCGCAGGTCGACCTGCCCGTCGAGCTGCCGCAGGTGGCCCTGCCGATCGACCCGCCCGTCGACGTCCCCGCCCCTTCCGGCGGGCGCGGCGGCGAGGACGCCACCCCGGCGCCGCCGGCCCGCGACGGGAAGCCCGCCGCGCCCGGGGAGCCCGCCGCGCCCGCGGAGGCTGCGAC
>DATMVH010000497.1:0-5389 GCA_035563395.1 Solirubrobacteraceae bacterium | reverse complement strand
CGCCGCCCCGGGTTCGGCAGCAGGGCCGTGATGCCGCCCGGCAGCAGGCGGCCGAGCAGCGCCCGCGTCCGCGGGCCGAGCTCGGGCAGCGCCGCGAACGCGCGCTCGCGGCCGAAGAACATCACCGCGGCGGGCTTGTCCGGCGCGCGGCCCTTGATCGCGTAGAGGCGCTCCACCGCCGCCGCGCTCTGCGGGTCGCAGGCGAGGCCGTAGACCGTGTCGGCGGGGAACACCGCGACGCCCCCGGCGCGGAGGCACGCCTCCAGCGCCGCCGCGTCCGCCGCCCCCACGGCGGTCACCGGCGCGCCACCACGACGCGCTCCGTTCCCGCGAGGTCGCGCACGGTGTCCACCGCGCCGTAGCCGACCTCGCGGAGCATCGCGGCCACGGCGGCCGCCTGCCCGGCGCCGACCTCGAGCGCGGCAAACGGCGCCCCGCTCGCCGCGACGTCGGGCACGAGCCGGCGCAGCACGTCGAGCCCGTCCGGGCCGGCCCGCAGCGCCAGCGCGGGCTCGTAGCGGAGGATCTCCGGCGCCAGCTGCGCGCCGTCCTCGACGTACGGCGGGTTCGAGACCACCGCGTCGAGCCGCCCGGACACCGCGGCGAGGAGGTCGCCGTGTACGAAGTCGACGTCCAGCCCGAGCCGGACCGCGTTGGCCCGTGCGACGGCGAGCGCGTCGCCGCTGACGTCCGTGGCGACCACGCCGAGGTCCGGCCGCTCGTGCTTGAGCGCGAGCGCGATGGCGCCGGAGCCGGTCCCGACGTCGCACACGCGCGCGCCGTGCGGCAGGCCGAGCGCCGCCTCGACGACGTGCTCGGTCTCGGGCCGGGGGATCAGCACCCGCGGATCGACGGCGACCTCGATGTGGCGGAAGCCGCGGCGCCCGAGGATGTAGGCGACGGGCTCCCGCGCGCGGCGGCGGCGCGCGAAGCCGGCGAACCGCCGCGCGGCGTCCGGCTCGATCTCGCGCCCGGGGTCGGCGACGACGATCGCGCGGTCGACCCCCATCGCGGCGGCCAGCAGCACCTCCGCGTCGAGCCGCGGCGTGTCGCACCCGGCCGCGGTGAGCGCGATCACGGCGGAGTCGAGCGCGTCGCGGACGGAGGTGCGGGCGAGCGGGCGGCGCACGGGCGCCACAGGCTAGATGGTGGATTCCACGACGCCCACGACCGGCCGGTCGCCGGCGGCGAGGTCTCCACGCCGACCGGCGGCGACGTTCAGGGTCCGCCCCCGGTGCGCGTGTGGCGGAGGGCTGGCATCGTGGCGTGATCGAGGGCGCCGCGTGACCGTCACCGGAACCTGGGACCGCGCGATGACGCGGCGCGCGCTGCTGCGCACCGGCGGTTCGCTGGCCATCGGGATGGCCGTGGCCGATACGGCGACGGCACGCGCGGCCGGGCGGCCGCCGATCGAGGGCTATCCGTTCGCCCTCGGCGTCGCCTCGGGCGAGCCGCGGGCCGACGGCGTGGTGCTCTGGACGCGGCTGGCGCCGGGTCCGCTCGTCGTGGGCGGCGGCATGCCGGCCGCGCGCTACGCGGTCCGCTACGAGGTCGCGCGCGACGAGGCGTTCACCCGCCTCGCCCGGCGCGGGGCGGTCTGGAGCGTCCCCGACGAGGCGCACAGCGTCCGCGTCGAGGTCGACGGTCTGCGCCCGGGGCGCGAGTACTTCTACCGCTTCAAGGCCGGCGGCGACCCGAGCCCGCCCGGCCGCACGAAGACGGCGCCGCATCGCGACGCCGCGGTCGGCGCGATGCGCTTCGCGTTCGTGTCGTGCCAGAACTTCCCCCACGGGTACTTCAACGCGTACGCCGACGTCGTCGCGCAGGATCCCGACGGCGTCGTGCACCTCGGCGACTACATCTACGAGGGGCCCGCGAGCGCCGTCCGCGCGCACGCGCCGCTGCGCGAGACCGTGTCGCTCGACGACTACCGGATCCGCCACGCCCAGTACAAGACCGACGCCGACCTGCAGGCCGCGCACGCCGCCCTGCCGTGGCTCGTCACCTGGGACGACCACGAGGTGGACAACAACTACGCCGGTCTCGACGCCGATCCGGACATGCCGCCCGAGCAGTTCGCCGCGCGCCGGGCGGCGGCGTACCGGGCGTACTGGGAGCACATGCCGCTGCGGCGCGCGCTCAAGCCCGCCGGCCCGCATCTGCGGCTGTTCCGCCGCCTGCGGTGGGGCGACCTCGCGACGTTCAACGTGCTCGACACCCGTCAGTACCGCAGCGACCAGCCGCTGCCCTGCACCGCCCGGGAGCGTGACCCGAGCGGCTACTGCCCCGACGCCCTGGCTCCCGACCGGACGATGATGGGCGCCGAGCAGCGCGACTGGCTGCTGCGCGAGCTCGCCGTGACGCGGACGCGCTGGAACGTGCTCGCCAACCAGACGGGGTTCGCGCCCTTCGACCGCGAGCGCAACGCCCCGGGCCGGTCCTTCCACCCGGGTGAGACCTGGGACGGCTACGTCGCCGAGCGCCAGCACGTCATCGACGCGATGGTCGCCGCCGGCACGCGCAACCCGGTGATCATCACCGGCGACAGCCACGCCAACACCGTCCGCAACGTGCCACCGAACCACACGGACTTCGAGGCGCCGCCAGTCGCCACGGAGTTCCTCGGCACCTCCGTCTCGAGCGGCGGCGACCCCGCCGAGCCGTTCGTCCTGTTCGACGACCTGCCCGACAACCCGCACACGCTGTTTCGCAACAACAACCGCGGCTACGTCCTCTGCACGCTGACGCCCGCCGCCTGGACAAGCGACTTCCGGGTCGTCGCGACCGTCGTGCGCCGCGACCCGACGGCCTCGACGCTCGCCAGCTTCGTCGTCGAGGACGGCCGCCCCGGGGCCCGGCTCGCGGGCGCGGCGGTGTGAGTCCCTCGCGGCCCTACCAGACGAGCGTCACGCCGTAGGCGCGCAGGCGATCGTCGCGCGACACGAGCGCGGCCCCCTCGACGGCGGCCTGCGCGACGAGCATGCGGTCGAAGGGATCGCGGTGATGCCATGCGAGTCCCTCGGTCGCAGCGGCATGCTCGACGGTCACCGGCAGCGCTTGCACGCCGGCGCCGAGCAGCAGCGCGAAATACTCGGGCGGCACCACGAGCTTGCCCAGCGAGCGCTTGACGGCGATCTCCCACACCACCGCCGCGCTGAGCAGCACGCGGTTGGCGTCGTCCGTGAGGTGGTGCCGGGCGCTCTCGCTCAAGCGGTCGTCGCCGCTCAGGAACCAGAGCGCGGCGTGCGTATCGAGCAGCAGCTTCACCGAGCGCCGAACGCGTCGGCGATGTCGTCCGGCAACTCGTCGAAGTCGTCGGCGAGCTGCACGCGGCCGCGCAGCGCTCCGTGGAGCGCGGCGAGCGAGCTCGTGCGCGCGATGGGGACGAGCCGCGCCACCGGCCGGCCGTGGCGGGCGATCACGATCTCCTCACCCGCCTCGGCGCGCTCGACGAGCTGCGAGAGCTTCGTCTTGGCCTCGTGCATTCCGACGTGCGTCATGGGGCGATCGTAGCAGCGATCTAGCTAGTTTAGCTAGATGCGCCCCCACCGCCCTGCGGCGGCAGCCCTGCCCGTCCGGGGTGAGACGAGGGCGAACGGTCCGAGGAAGGCGGGCGCCGTTCAGACGCTAGCCGCGCACGTCGATGTGCAGCGCCGGCCAGGGCAGCCGGTCCGGCCGCACCACCGCGTCGGCGCCGTCGACCAGGCCGTTGCGGTTCGCGTCGCGCACGAGCGCACCGCCGGGCAGCGTGAGCACGTCGCCGGGCGCGGCGTCGCCCTCGAGCGCGGGGGGCGGCGCGGCGGTGCGCGGCACGTCGGCGGGGCGGAAGCGGGCGGCGGGGATCTCCATGGCGGTGGTCATCCATCGGCAGGACGGCGCGAACCTTGAGCGCCGACTTGCACCCGGACGCCTGTCCGACCCTTCGCCCCGAGCGCGCGCGTACGCCTCGACGGCCTATGCGGCCGCCGCGTCCAGCTTGCGCCGCTTCTCGTCGTCCTGCAGCGCCGCCGTGATCTCTTCCACCTCGCCGGCGAGGAGCTGGTCGAGGTTGTGGACGGTGAGCTTGATGCGGTGGTCGGTGACCCGGCGCTCGGGGAAGTTGTACGTGCGGATCTTCTCCGCGCGCTCCCCCGTGCCGACCTGGGCGCGGCGGTCGGCCGCGAGCTCCGCCTGCTGCTCGGCGAGCTTCTGCTCGTAGAGCCGGGCGCGCAGGACCTTCATCGCGCGCTCGCGGTTCTGGAGCTGCGACTTCTCGTCCTGCATCGAGACGACGATGCCCGTCGGCTTGTGGGTGATGCGGACGGCGGAGTCGGTCGTGTTGACGGACTGCCCGCCGGGTCCCGAGGAGCGGTAGACGTCGATCTCGAGGTCGCTGGGGTCGACCTGGACCTCCACCTCCTCCGCCTCGGGGAGCACGGCGACGGTCGCCGTGGACGTGTGGATGCGCCCCTGCGACTCGGTCTCGGGGACGCGCTGGACGCGGTGCGTGCCGCCCTCGAACTTGAACACGGAATACGCGCCGTCGCCGCGGATCTCGAGCGTGTAGGCGCCGTCGGCCGCGCTCATGGTCTCCGTGGCGAAGCCCCGCCGCTCGGCGTAGCGGGTGAGCATGCGGTAGAGGTCGCCCGCCCAGAGGCCCGCCTCGTCGCCGCCCGCGCCGGCGCGGATCTCGACGATGACGTCCTTGTCGTCGTTCGGGTCGCGCTCGACCATCGCGAGGCGGATCTCCTCCTCGAGCTCGGCGATCCGCGTGCGCGCGGCGTCGAGCAGCTCGCGGAGCTCGGGGTCGTCCCCGTCCTCGGCGAGCAGCTCCTGCGCGCCCGCGGCGTCGTCCTGCGCGCGGCGCCACTCCTCCGCCAGCTTGGCGGCGGGGGCGAGCTGGTTGAAGAGGCGGCCGGCCTCGGCGTAGCGCCGGCGGTCCCCGATCACCTCGGGGTCCGCCATGCGGTTCTGGGCGTCCTCGAAGCGCGCCTCGATCTGCGTGACGAGCCCTTCGATCATGCGCCCACCTCCAGGCCGCGAGGGCCGGCTAGCGCTTGCGCTTGGCGGCGCGGCGCTGGAAGCGCTCCACGCGGCCGCCCGTGTCGACCAGCTTCTGCCGGCCCGTGTAGAACGGGTGGCAGTTGGAGCAGATCTCGACGTTGATCGTCGCCTGCGTCGAGCGCGTCGTGAACTCGTTGCCGCAGGTACAGCGCACCCGGGCCTCGACGTACTCGGGATGGATGTCGGTCTTCATGGTGATTCCAGTGTAGACCGCACCGCGGGGTCGGTCCGGCGCCTGTGCGGCGACTCACGCAGCCCGCGGCGGGGCCGCTCGAGCGTCCCCAGGGCGAACCGCGCGACGAGCCCCGCCGGGCCCCCGGCGGCGCCTGCGGCGGCCGGGAGCGCG
>DATMVH010000496.1:0-8313 GCA_035563395.1 Solirubrobacteraceae bacterium | reverse complement strand
CGCCGAGCCGGGGTCGAGCGCGTTCGTCTCGCAGTCCCTCCGCGCCTACCTCATCGCCGCGGTGTCGGACCGGGACGAGCGGCGCCCGACCGTCGTCGTGGCCGGTGACGACCGCGCGGCACGCGACCTCGCGGCCGATCTGCGCGCCTGGCTGCGGCCGCGGTCCGTTCGCTTCTACCCGAGCCGCGGCGTGGCCTACGAGTCGCACCTCTCGCCGCCCGCCCACCTCGTCGGCCTGCGCGTCGCGGCGCTCGACGCGCTCCTGGACGCGAGCCCCGGCGCGGCGGCGCCGGTGGTCGTCGTCTCGGCGGTCGCGCTGTCGGAGAAGGTGCCCGACCCCGCGCTGCGCCCGCACGGCTTCGCGCTCCGCACGGGCGACCTGATCGACCTCGACGAGACCGCCGCCGGCCTCGTGGCCGCGGGATACGAGCGCGTCGACCAGGTGGAGGACCGCGGCCAGTTCGCCGTCCGCGGCGGGCTGCTCGACGTCTACCCGGCGACGGAGGAGCGCGCCGTCCGCGTCGACCTCTTCGACGACGAGATCGAGTCGCTGCGCTGGTTCTCGACGTTCACCCAGCGCTCCCTCGGCGACACCGACGTCGTCGAGATCGCGCCCGCGGCGGAGCTCGCCGCCGAGCACCGCGAGCTGGCGGAGCTGGCGGCGCTCGAGCGCCCGGAGGAACGGCCGGACATCGCCGAGCTGCTGCCGGTCGGCGACTTCCGCGAGCTCCTGTCGCTCGTCCCGCCGGAGGCCGAGCTGATCATCGCCGGCGAGGAGGACGCGGAGCCCGCGCTGCGCGACCACTGGGAGGATGTCTGCGCCGCCTTCCACGACCAGGACGCGCACTCCCTCTACGTCAAGCCCGACGGCATCCTGGAGGCGCTCGCCGCCCGCCGCCCGCTGCGCCTGTCGTCGATCTCCGGCAGCCAGGAGCTCGAGTTCCGCGCGCAGGCCGCCGACTTCGCGGCCCGCTCCGTCCGGGACGCGGAGCCCGAGCTCGAGAAGCTCGCGCGCTCCGGCTACACGACCGTCGTCGCCTGGCCGAACCGGGGCGGCGGCGAGCGCGCGGCGTACAACCTCGACCGCATCAAGCCGCGCTGGGAGGCGAACACCGAGCCCGGGCTCGTCTTCCAGGAGGCGCGCCTGCGCGACGGCTTCGTCGCGCCCGGGCTCAAGCTCGCGGCGATCCCGGAGCACCGGCTGATCCACCACCGCCGCGCGGCCGCCCGCCCGGCGCGGCGCGGCAAGGGCCTGCTGCGCTCCTTCACCGACCTTCGCACGGGGGACATCGTCGTCCACGAGGACCACGGCGTCGCGCGCTTCGCCGGCTTCGACACGAAGACCGTCGGCGGCATCACGCGCGACTACCTCAACCTCGAGTTCCAGGGCTCGGACAAGGTGTTCATGCCGGTCGACCAGCTGGCGAAGATCTCGCGCTACGTCGGCGCGGACGGCGCCCACCCGACGCTCTCCAAGCTCGGCGGCACGCGGTGGGAGACGGTCAAGGCGCGCGCCCGGCGCGCCGCGCAGGAGCGCGCCGGCGAGCTGCTCAACCTCTACGCCGAGCGCCGCCGTCGCCGCGGCCACGCCTTCGAGCCCGACACGGACTGGCTGCGCGAGTTCGAGGCCGCCTTCCCGTACCAGGAGACGCCCGACCAGCGCGAGGCGATCGAGCTCGTGAAGGCCGACATGGAGTCCGAGCGCCCCATGGACCGGCTGATCTGCGGCGACGTCGGCTACGGCAAGACGGAGGTCGCCCTGCGTGCGGCGTTCAAGGCCGCCAACGCCGGCAAGCAGGTCCTGATGCTCGTTCCGACGACGATCCTCGCCCAGCAGCACTTCGGCACCTTCACCGAGCGCCTGCGCGACTACCCGTTCACGATCGAGCAGGTGTCGCGGTTCCGCCCGCCGACCGAGCAGCGCGAGGCCGTCAAGCGCTTCGCCGAGGGGAAGGTCGACATCCTGATCGGCACGCACCGCCTGCTCTCGCGGGACGTGCGGGCGAAGGACCTCGGGCTGCTCATCGTCGACGAGGAGCAGCGCTTCGGCGTCAAGCAGAAGGAGCTGCTGCGCCAGATGAAGCTCAAGGTCGACGTGATCTCGATGAGCGCCACGCCGATCCCGCGCACCTTGCAGATGAGCCTCGCGGGACTCCGCGACATCTCGGTCATCGAGACGCCGCCGGAGGGCCGGCGCCCCGTCAAGACCTACGTCGGCGAGTACGACGAGGACCTCGTCCGCCAGGCGCTCGAGCGCGAGCACGCGCGCGGCGGGCAGGCGTTCTTCCTCCACAACCGCGTGGAGGACATCGACGAGACGGCGGAGCGCCTGCGGGCGCTGTGCCCGAAGCTGCGCTTCACCGTCGCGCACGGGCAGATGGACGAGAAACTGCTCGAGGAGCGGATGATGGGCTTCCTCCGCGGCGACGCCGACGTGCTCGTGTCGACGTCGATCATCGAGTCCGGGATCGACATCCCGCAGGCGAACACGCTGATCGTCGACCGCTCGGACCTCTTCGGGCTCAGCCAGCTCTACCAGATCCGCGGGCGCGTCGGGCGCTCGCGCGAGCGCGCCTACGCGTACCTGCTGTACCCGAGCGCGGCCGCGCTGACGGAGGAGGCGGCCGCGCGCCTGTCGGCGCTGTCGGACTACACCGAGCTCGGCGCCGGCTTCAAGGTCGCCATGCGCGACCTCGAGCTGCGCGGCGCCGGCAGCCTGCTCGGCGACGAGCAGTCGGGCCACGTCGCCGCGCTGGGCTTCGAGCTCTACATGCAGATGCTCGACGAGGCGGTGCGCTCGCTCGAGCCCGATGCCGAGGACGAGCCGCCCGAGCCCGTGCGGCTCGAAGTCAACGTGGACGCGTACGTGCCCGCGGACTACATCCCGTACGAGCAGGCGAAGGTGGAGGTCCACCGCCGGATCGCCGGGGCGCGCGACGTCGGCGAGCTGGCGGAGCTGCGAGCGGAGCTCGCCGACCGCTTCGGCGACCCGCCCGAGCCGCTGGAGAACCTCATCGCCCTCCAGCAGGCGCGGATCAAGCTCGGCGAGGCGGGGGCGCAGGCCGTCACCTTCCGCCAGGGACGGCTCGCCGTGACGCCGATCGAGCTCGACTCCGTGCGCGCCCGCAAGCTCCGCGACGCCATCCCGGGCGCGCTCTACGAGTCGGGCAAGTCGCAGTTCTCCGTCCGGGTGCCGGACGACCCGTCGCAGCGCTTCCCGGCGGTCGTGCGGGCCGCGGACGCGCTGCTCGAGGTCCAGCGCGAAGCCGCGTGACCTTCAAACTTCTTTATACGACCATCGCTACCCTCGCCCGCAACATGACCAAGAGACTCCGAGTACTTGCGGCCCTGTGCGCCGCCGTCCTGCTTGCCGCCATCGTCGCCGGGTGCGGCGGAGTACCGGGCAACGCGGTCGCCGAGGTGGACGGCACCGCCATCGAGAAGCAGGACTTCGACCACTGGATGACCGTCGCCGCGAAGTCCAGCGGCGCCGCCGTGCCGAAGCCCCCGGACTACGAGGCGTGTGTCGCCGAGGCCCGGAAGAACCTCCCCAAGCCGGGCAAGGGCACGCCGAAGACGACGGACGCGCAGCTCAAGACCCAGTGCCGCCAGCAGTACGACCAGATGCGCAACCAGGTGCTCAACCTCCTCATCTCGTTCGAGTGGATCGAGGGGGAGGCGCAGGAGCAGGGCGTCAAGGTCACGGACGCGGAGGTCAAGAAGTCGTTCGACCAGCAGCGCCGGCAGTCGTTCCCGAAGGACGCCGACTACCGCAAGTTCCTCCGGGACTCCGGCCAGACGGAGCAGGACATCCTCCAGCGCGTCCGGCTCGAGGCGCTGTCGAACAAGATCCGCGACAAGGTGATCAAGGACAAGGACAAGGTCACCGACGCGCAGATCTCGTCGTACTACGACAAGAACAAGGCCACGTTCTCCACGCCGGAGCGGCGCGACCTGCGCGTCGTCCTGACGCGCACGAAGGCGCGCGCGGACCAGGCCAGGCGCGAGCTCGCGGCAGGCGCCACGTGGGCGCAGGTCGCGCGCAGGTACTCGATCGACGACGCGTCGAAGTCGGAGGGCGGGCGGCTCCCCGCCGTGGCCAAGGGCCAGCAGGAGAAGGCGTTCGACGACGCGATCTTCGCCGCCGACCGGGGCGAGCTGACCGGTCCCGTGAAGACGCAGTTCGGGTGGTACGTGTTCCGCGTCGAGAAGGTCACGCCCGCGGACCAGCAGACGCTCGACGAGGCCGAGGGCACGATCCGCCAGACGCTCGCGTCGCAGAACCAGCAGAAGGCGCTCGACACGTTCGTGAAGGACTTCCGCGAGCGCTGGCGCGACAAGACGGACTGCCGCGACGGCTTCGTGACGTCGGACTGCAGCAACGGTCCCGAGCCCACGCCCACGCCGGCGGCCGGCGGGACGCAGCAGCCGCCGCAGTGACAGCGCGCGATCCAGGCCGCGGGTGAGCGGGTCGGACGACGCCGCGGCCGCGGTCGCGCGGCTCGACGCGCTCACCCGGCGGCTGCGCCGCGAGTGCCCGTGGGACCGCGAGCAGGACGAGCGCTCGATCGTGCCCCACACGGTCGAGGAGGCCTACGAGCTCGCCGCCGCGGCCCACGGCGACGACGACGCGAAGCTGCTCGACGAGCTCGGCGACGTCCTCTTCCAGGTCCACTTCCTGGCGCTGCTGCTCGAGGAGCGCGGCGCCGGGTCGCTCGCCGCGGTTGCGGAGCACGTGCGGCAGAAGCTGATCCGCCGCCACCCGCACGTCTTCGGGGACGTGGAGGTGGAGCACGCGGGCGAGGTCCTGCGCAACTGGGACGCCATCAAGGCGACCGAGCCGGGGCGCGAGCCCGGGCTGTTCGGCGAGGTCCCGGAGAACCTCCCGGGGCCGCTGTTCGCGCGCAAGGTCCAGCGGCGGGCCGCGAGCTCCGGGTTCGACTTCGGTCACGTGCCGTACGACGCGGTCCGCGCGGAGCTCGACGAGCTGGAGGCGGCCGCCGATCGCGAGGCGGCCTTCCAGGAGGCGGGCGACGTCCTCTTCGCCGCCGTCAACGTCGCGCGCAAGCTCAAGGTGGATCCGGAGCTCGCGCTGCGCGCCTCCGCGGAGCGCTTCCGCGCGCGCGTGCAGGCGGCGGCGGACCTCGCCGCATCGGACGGCGCGGCTTGGCACGATCTCGATGCCGATGCCCAGCTCGCCTACTACGCGCGGGCCCGTATGAACGAGGAGCGAGCCACGTGAGCCAGATCGAATCCGTCCACGCCCGCCAGATCCTCGACTCCCGGGGCAACCCGACGGTCGAGGTCGACATGGTGCTGCGGTCCGGCGCCGAGGGCCGCGCGGCGGTGCCGTCGGGCGCGTCCACCGGCGAGTTCGAGGCCACGGAGCTGCGCGACGGCGGCAAGGAGTACCTCGGCAAGGGCGTCGGCAAGGCGGTGGAGAACGTCAACGGGGAGATCGCCGAGGCCATCGCCGGCCGCGACGCGCTCGACCAGCAGGGGCTCGACCGCGCGCTGATCGACCTCGACGGCACGCCGAACAAGTCGCGCCTCGGCGCCAACGCGATCCTCGGGGTCTCGCTCGCCGCCGCCCGCGCGGCCGCGGCGGAGGAGCGCCAGCCGCTGTGGCGCTACCTCGGCGGCGACGCCGCGCGGCTCCTGCCCGTGCCGATGATGAACGTGCTCAACGGAGGCGCCCACGCCGACAACTCCGTCGACTTCCAGGAGTTCATGGTCGTGCCCGTCGGCGCGTCGTCCTTCCGCGACTGCCTGCGCATGGGCGCGGAGACGTTCCACCACCTCAAGAAGCACCTCCACGACCGCGGCCTCGGCGGCGGCGTCGGCGACGAGGGCGGCTTCGCGCCGAACCTCGAGTCGAACGAGGCGGCGCTCGAGGCGCTCGTCGCGGGCATCGAGGCCGCCGGCTACCGGCCTGGCGAGGACCTCGCGATCGCGCTCGACCCGGCCACGAGCGAGGTGTTCGAAGGCGGCACGTACGTGCTCGAGCACGAGGGCCGGTCGCTGAGGCCGGAGGAGATGGCCGGCTACTGGGCCGACCTCGCCGGCCGCTATCCGATCCTCTCGATCGAGGACGGGATGGACGAGGAGGACTGGGACGGCTGGAAGATCCTCACGGACCGCCTGGGCGATCGCGTCCAGCTCGTCGGCGACGACCTCTTCGTGACCAACACCGAGCGGCTCAAGCGCGGCATCGACAGCGGCGTCGCCAACTCCATCCTGATCAAGGTCAACCAGATCGGGACCCTGACGGAGACCCTCGCGGCGATCGACATGGCGCGCGAGGCGGGCTACACCGCGGTGATGTCGCACCGCTCGGGCGAGACGGAGGACACGACCATCGCCGACCTGGCGGTGGCCACCGGCTGCGGTCAGATAAAGACCGGCGCCCCGTCGCGATCGGACCGCGTCGCGAAATACAACCAGCTGCTGCGGATCGAGGAGGCGCTCGGCGCCGACGCGGAGTTCCCGGGGCGCAGCGTGTTCCGGCGCTGACGAAACTCGCGCAGGAGGCCGGCGGCGGGCGTCGAAGGTCGGCCCCGAGGATGGCCGCCGCCCGTGCCCGAATCCGGTGGGACCGCGTCGGACGCTGGGCGCTGATCTGCGTCTTCGCGCTGATCGTCTACCTCTACGTCGGACCCGCGCGCACGTGGGTGGCGACGTACTCCGAGGCGAAGCGCCAGCGCGCGGCGGTGGCGGAGCTCAAGGCCGAGAACGCGCGGCTGCGGGCGGCCAAGCGCGACCTGCAGGGCGCCGGCGCGCTCGAGCGGGAGGCGCGCGAGCTCGGGATGGTGAAGGCGGGCGAGCGCGCGTACGTGGTCGAGGGCCTGCCGCGCTGAGGCGCGGGGCGGCGGCCGTGGTGGGCACGCGCCGGGCCCGCGATCGGGCCGCCGCGACCTCGTACCCTGGCGGCGTGCCGTTCGAGACCGCCGTGGAGCAGTGGCAGGCCGGCCAGCGCCGCCTGGAGGAGGCCCCGCCCGACCAGCGCGCGACGCTCGAGCGCGTGACGCGACGGGTGGTGGACGAGCTGCGGCGCCGCCTGGGCTCCACGTTCACGACCGAGGAGCTCGCGGCGCTCTACGACGACGGGACGAGCTGGGTGTCGGGCGTCGCGATCGCCACGGCACCCGACGAGCCGTACGCCTGGGACGTCCGCGTCGTGGGCGACGCGGCGTTCCACCGCTACCTGCGCGAGGCGGCGGACTACGCCGGCGGGCGCCGGCTCACCTGACCGGCGCGGTCACCGCGGCGCGCGCACGAAGCGGTGCACGAGGCCCGCGCGGTGGAAGCCGAGCCGCGCGTAGAGGTGCTGCGCCGGACCGGCCGCGTCGGTGAACAGGAACGTGCAGTCGCCGTCCGCCTCGGCGGCCGCGCGGGCGACCGTCGCGAACGCGAGCCCGCGCCGCCGCTCGCCCGGCGTCGTGTAGACCAGCTCGACCTCCGTCGCGTGCGGCGTGGCCATCAGGAGGCACATCGAGGCCGGACGACCGTGGGTGTCGCGGACGCAGAACGCGCGGGCGCGCGTCACTCGTGCGCGCTCGCGCTCCCAGACGAGCAGCGCGGCGGCGAGCTCGTCCGTGGCGGTCGGCTCCGTGCGGAGCCACTCCTCCCGCAGCGGCCAGACCTCGTCCGGCGCCACCTCCTCGACCGGCGCGGGGGCCGGCGGCGGGTCCGCGTCCAGACCCATGAGCAGGTGGCGGCTCGTCGCGAAGCCGGCCGCCTTGAGCGCGGGCGCGAGGGCGGCGCCGGTGTCGGCGTCGAGCACCTCGACGTTGCGGTACGGCCGGTCGGCGAAGCGGGCCTCGACGGCCGCGATCACCTCGTCCGCTGGGAGGTCCGGGGCATGCGCCTCGACACGGACGACGTTCGTCTCCCTGACCAGCGGCATCCCCGCGTGGAACACCGCGGTGCCCCAGGGAAGCTGCTCCGTGCGCTCGGCCACCGCGTCCTCCACCGCGCACAGGTGGGCGACGATGGAGTCGAGCTCAGCCGTCGTCGTCCTCGTCCCCGCCGGCGCGGCGGATCACGATCTGGTCCTCCTCGATCGTGACCTCGACGGGGCGGTGACCGGCCCAGTGCTCGGCGTAGACGGGGTCGTCCTCGACGGCGGGATCGAGCCACAGCCCGTAGCCCTCCTCGCCGTGGTCGAACGTGCCCTCGAGCGCGCGCTTGGCACCGCCCCGCCCGCCGCCGGTCCGCCGGCCGCGACCGCCGCGGCGCCCACGCCGTCGGCGCGTCTTGGCGGCGCTGTCGCCGTTGTCCTCCTCGGAGTCGCCCTCGTCCTCCTCCGGCTCC
>DATMVH010000495.1:0-3383 GCA_035563395.1 Solirubrobacteraceae bacterium | reverse complement strand
CGACCGGGCTCACTGCGCTGGCGCTCACCGGTCTCCACGCCGCTCCGCGCTCGCCGCTCAACGTGCGAATCGGCCCGCACCGGCGGTTCGCGTGGGTCGACGGCGACCTCCCGGCGTTCAAGGCGATCAAGGACGCCCTCGGGGGCACGGTGAACGACGTCGTGCTCGCCGTGGTCGCCGGGGCCCTGCGGCGCTGGCTCGAACAGCGCGGCGACGATCCCGCGGGGCTCGAGCTGCGGGCGCTGGTGCCCGTCTCCGTGCGCGCGGAGGCGGAGCGCGGCGCGCTCGGCAATCGCGTGGCCGCCGTCTACGCGCCGCTGCCGGTCGGCGTGGCGGATCCGGTCGCCCGCTTCCGCGCGGTCCACGAGGCGATGGGCCGGGTGAAGGTCTCCGGCCACGCGATCGGCGCGGAGCGCCTCGTCGCGCTCGCGGGCTTCGCCTCCCCCACCGTGCTCTCGCAGGCGGCGCGGCTGCAGTCGCTCCAGCGCTTCTTCAACCTGACCGTCACCAACGTGCCCGGCCCGCAGTTCCCGCTGTTCCTGCTCGGGCGCCGGCTGACGGACATCTACCCGCTCGTCCCGCTGGCCGAGAACACGGCGCTCGGGATCGCCGTCATGTCGTACGACGGCGCGATCGACTTCGGGCTCGTCGGCGACTTCGACGCCCTGCCGGACCTCGACGCGCTCGCGGCGGCGCTCGGGCACGCGATCCTCGAGCTCGCCGAGGCCGCCGGCGTGGGCGACGACGCGACGCGCGCCAACGGGCGCGGCCCTGCGCCGCGCCTGCGCGGGGGCCGCCGGCCGTTTGGCCGCCCGCGCGTCGGGCGATGATGTGCGCCATGGCCGG
This sequence comes from Solirubrobacteraceae bacterium, assembly GCA_035563395.1. Taxonomy (GTDB): domain Bacteria; phylum Actinomycetota; class Thermoleophilia; order Solirubrobacterales; family Solirubrobacteraceae; genus DASQMT01. The sequence goes on along the minus strand of DATMVH010000495.1, from coordinate 2,537 downwards.
CCCGATTCCTCCCGTGCGCCTCGCGCTCGCCCAGGTCGACGTCCGCGTCGGGGACCTCGAGGGCAACGCGCGGATCATCCGCGACCGCATCGCCGCCGCGCGCGACGCGGGTGCCGAGCTCGTGCTGTTCCCGGAGCTCGCGCTGACGGGCTATCCGCCCGAGGACCTGCTGCTCAAGGAGCACTTCCTCCAGTCCGCGCAGGAGGCGCTCGCCGGCCTGGCCGCGGAGACCGAGGGCATCGTCGCCCTGGTCGGCTACCCGGAGCGGGCCGACGACGTCTACAACGCCCTCGCCGTGCTCGCCGACGGCGAGGTCCGCGGCGTCTACCGCAAGATGCGGCTGCCCAACTACGGCGTCTTCGACGAGCAGCGCTATTTCCAGGCCGGCGACGAGGCCGTCGTGATGGACTTCGGCACCGCCCGCATCGGCCTCAGCGTGTGCGAGGACATCTGGCTCCCCGGCAGTCCCGAGACCGAGGAGGCGTTCGCCGGCGCGACCCTCCTCGTCAACGCGTCCGCGTCGCCGTACTTCGCCGGCAAGGGCGTCCAGCGGGAGGCGATGCTGCGCCAGCGGGCGCGCGACAACCTCTGCGCCGTCGCCTTCTGCAACCTGGTGGGCGGGCAGGACGAGCTGGTCTTCGACGGCCATTCGGTGGTGCTCGACCACGAGGGCACCGTGCTCGCGCGCGCGCCGCAGTTCGCGGAGGCCCTGACCCTGTGCACGATCGACCTGCAGGCCGCGGCCACGGCGCGGCTGCGCGACACGCGGCTGCGCCCGCCGGTCCGCCACGTCCTCCCGGAGGTGCGTCGCATCGGCCCGATCGACCGCCCCTCCCGCGACGCCGGAACGCTCGGCGGCGACGTCGTGCCGACGCTCGAGCCCGAGGCCGAGGTGTACGCCGCGCTCTGCCTCGGACTGCGCGACTACGTCGAGAAGAACGGCTTCCGGCACGTCGTCCTGGGCCTTTCCGGCGGCATCGACTCCACGCTCGTCGCGCTCGTCGCCGCCGACGCGCTCGGCCCGGAGTGCGTCACGTGCGTGGTCATGCCGTCGCGCTACTCCTCCGAGGGAACGCAGTCCGACGCGCGCCGGCTCGCCGCGTCGCTCGGCGTCCAGGCCCTCGAGATCCCGATCGCCCCCGCCATGGACGTCTACGAGCGGATGCTCGCGCCGATCTTCGGCGACCGCCCGCCCGACATCACCGAGGAGAACCTGCAGGCGCGGATCCGCGGCAACCTGCTGATGGCGCTGTCCAACAAGTTCGGCTGGCTGGTGCTGACCACGGGCAACAAGTCGGAGAACGCCGTGGGCTACTCGACCCTCTACGGCGACTCGGCGGGCGGCTTCGCGGTCATCAAGGACGTGCCCAAGACGCTCGTCTACCGGCTCGTCGACTACCGCAACGCGCGCGACGACGAGCATCCCGTGCCCCGGTCCATCGTCGATCGCGCGCCGAGCGCCGAGCTCCGACCCGACCAGGTCGACGCCGACTCGCTGCCGGACTACGACACGCTGGACGCGATCCTGCAGGCCTACATCGAGGAGGACGCCGGCCGCGACCAGCTCACGATCGCCGGGCTGCCCGAGGAGGCGGTGGAGCGCGTGTTCGCGCTCGTCGACCGCAGCGAGTACAAGCGCCGCCAGGCCCCGCCGGGGATCAAGATCACGCCGCGGGCGTTCGGCCGCGACCGGCGGATGCCGATCACGAACGCCTACCGCGGCGGCTGAGGCCCGCTCCGCGGGCAGCCGGCACGCGTGGCGACCGTCACGACGGCGACGGCGCCGGCGCCGGCGCGGGCCGGACGGCGATCGTCATCCGCACGAGCGCGCACAGCCGGTCGTCGTCGTCGGTGATGTCGACCTCCCACACCCACGTCGTGCGGCCGCGATGGCGGCGGCGCGCGACGGCGTGGACGGTGCCGGCGAGGACCGGGCGCAGGAAGCTCGTCTGATTGGCGAGGCCCTGCGCGGTCATGCCGTCGGCCTGCACGGCGAGCCAGGTGCCGAGGCTCGTCATGGACTCCGCCATGGAGGCGAGGACGCCGCCGTGAAGCAGGCCCGCCGGCTGGCGCAGTTCGTCGCGCACCACGACGCTCGCGACGACCTCCTCGTCGGAGATGGCGTCGATCTGGAGCCCGTACAGGCCGTCGAACCCGGGGATGTCGCGCCAGGGGAGCGTTGGCGTCGCGCGCACGGCCGGGCACCATACTGGGGACCCGATGAGCCCGCTCGACGCCCTCGCCCCGGACCAGCGCCTCGTCGTCGCGCTCCTGCTGCGCCCCGGGACGTCGTACGACGACGTGGCGGGAATCCTCGGCATCCCGGTCGAGGCGGTCCGCGCGCGGGCGAACGCGGGGCTCGCCGCGCTCGGCCCCGACACGGCGCTGCCGGCCGAGGTCACGGGCCCGCTCGCCGACTACCTGCTGCAGCAGCAGTCGGCGTCCGACGCGGCGGCGACCCGCCGCCTGCTCGAGGAGTCCGCGCCGGCGCGCGCGTGGAGCGCCGGCGTGGCCGAGGCGCTCGCGCCGACGGCCCC
>DATMVH010000494.1:0-2476 GCA_035563395.1 Solirubrobacteraceae bacterium | reverse complement strand
ACCCGCCGGGAGTCGGCGGCCGGCCGGCGCACGACGCGCCGCCGGCCTACGACGAGCCGCCCGCGTACGGCCAGCCGCGCCCTCGCCGGGCCGGGTGGGCCTCGTAGACTGCACGGCGTATGGCCGGCATCGTCATCGTCGGCGCCCAGTGGGGCGACGAGGGCAAGGGCAAGATCACCGACCTCCTCGCCGAGAACGCGGATCTCGTCATCCGCTTCCAGGGCGGCAACAACGCTGGCCACACGATCATCCGCGACGGCGTCACGTGGAAGTTCCACCTGATCCCGTCGGGGATCCTCTATCCGGGCAAGCGCTGCGCGATCGGCAACGGCGTGGTGATCGACCCGAAGGTCCTCACGGACGAGCTCGCCGGGCTGCGGGCGAAGGGCATCGACTTGTCGGGCCTTCGGATCAGCGCCAACGCACACCTGATCATGCCGTACCACATGCTCCTCGACCACGCCGGGGAGACGAAGCTCGGGAAGCTGCAGATCGGGACGACGCGCCGCGGCATCGGCCCGGCGTACGCCGACAAGGCGGCGCGGCTCGGCATCCGCGTACAGGACCTCCTCGACGAGAAGATCCTGAAGAAGAAGATCATGGCGGCGATGGAGCCGAAGCGGCTCTCGCTGCGCCCGTACGCGAAGTCGCCGGAGCTCGACCTCCAGTCGATGACCGAGGACTACCTCACCTACGGCCACCGCATCGAGCAGTACATCGCGGACACCGCGCGGCTGACCTGGGAGGTGATCGACCGCGGCGGCGACGTGATCTTCGAGGGCGCGCAGGGCACGCTGCTCGACATCGACCACGGCACGTATCCGTTCGTGACGTCGTCGAACCCGGTGGCCGCGAGCGCCGCGACGGGCACCGGTTGCGGTCCCAAAGACCTCGACGAGATCTGGGGCGTGGCGAAGGCGTACGCGACCCGTGTCGGATCGGGGCCGTTTCCGACGGAGCTCGACGACGAGCTCGGGGTGACGATGCGCGAGGCCGGCGGCGAGTACGGCACGACGACCGGCCGCGCGCGCCGCGTCGGCTGGATCGACCTGGTCGCCCTGCGCTACGCGGCGCGCCTGAACACGCTGTCGTACCTCGCCGTCACGAAGCTCGATGTCCTCACCGGCCTCGGGCCGCTCCGCGTCTGCACCCGCTACCGCACGCCGAACGAGGCCAGCTTCCACGACTTCCCGTACCACCAGACGGTGCTCCACGGCGTCGGCGGCGAGTACGACGAGCTGCCCGGCTGGGACGAGGACATCACGGAGTGCCGTGAGGTGGACGAGCTGCCCGCGGCCGCGCGGGACTACCTCGCGTACATCGCCGACTTCGTCGGCGTCCCGATCGCGCTCATCAGCGTCGGCCCGGGCCGCGACCAGGTGATCTGGACGGACGCCGGCAAGGCGTCCGCGCCCGCGCAGCGCGCGGCGATCGCCTGACGCGAGCGCCGGCTGGAAGCGGCTCGGCGGCGAGCCTCCGCACTCCTCGCGCTAGCCGCGGACGACGCGGGAGTCGACGATGAAGTCGTGCAGCGCCCGGTTCTCCTCGTCCCACAGCGGCCACAGGACATCGAGCAGGTACCCGAGCCCGAACGTCACCGAGCCGCCGACCATGCCGAAGAGCAGCCACTTGACCGCGACCTCGCGGAGCATCGCCCAGCCGAAGGTCACCGGGCGCCCGTTGCCGCGGACGACGCGGATGCCGACCGCCATCCGCCCGAGCGTCCGGCCGTCGGTCCCGCTCATCATCCAGGGCGCGTAGAGCAGCGCGATGACGGCGAAGGCCGCGAAGGCCAGCATCAGGCCGATGATCACCGCGACGACGCCGGCCTCCTCCGAGGCGAAGAAGCCGACGGAGAAGACGGCGCCGACGACGGCCATCAGCAGCAGGCCGCCGACGCCGATGATGAGCCCGTCGATCAGGGCCGCGGCGACGCGCGACCACCACCCCGCGAGCTCGTACGTGCCGGTGCCGTACGGCGCCGTCGCGGTCGGGGCGGCACCGCCGAACGCCCCCGGCGGCGGCGCACTGGTGTACCCGCCGACGTACCCGGGCTCGGACGCCGCGGTGGACAGGGCGCCGGCGGCGGGTCGCTCGCGCCCGGGATCGCGCGCGCCGGCAGGAGGCCGCCACGAGCCCGGCACGTAGTCCGATTCGCGGGCGTGCGGCGAGGGATCGGCAGAGGAGGGCTCGTAGCGCGCAGACTGGGCGGGGCCAGGCGAGGCAGCCGGCGGCCGGTGGTCGCGAAGCGCGCTCGCAGTCGACGCGTCCGACCCCGGTGGCGACCCCGGCGCCGACTGGGAGCGGGAGGTGTCGCCCCGCAGCGATTCGTAGCCGGAGGCGTCGCCCCGCAGCGATTCGTAGCCGGAGGCGTCGCCCCGCAGCGATTCGTAGCCGGAGGCGTCGGCCCGCGGTTCTGGGCGCGACGCGTCGGCCCGCGGCTCTGGGCGCGACGCGTCGGCCGGCGGCTCTGGGC
>DATMVH010000493.1:0-3257 GCA_035563395.1 Solirubrobacteraceae bacterium | reverse complement strand
GCGCGCGGCGTCGGCGCCGCGGGTGACGGCCGAGATGACGCGCTCCACGTGCTCGCCCGCGACGCGGCGCAGGGCGATGCCCGGGTGCCGGCCCGGCAGCACGAGCCCGGGGACGAGGGCGACGGCCAGGCCGCGGGCGACAAGCGCGAGGCTGATCGTCGCGTCGTTCGTCCGGTGGCGGATGTCGGGGTCGAAGCCGCCGCGCTCGCGCAGGTCCGCTGGATCATCTCCGGCCACGCCATGCCGGCGTGACCGCTCTCCACGCCTCGCCGGCGAGCTCCGCGAGCTGCACCGCGCCGCGCTGCCGGCGTGCCGCCGGGTGGCCCGCGGGCAGGACGCCGGGTCTCCATCGGCAATCGGAATGGTTCCTGATGCATCGCCGCGGCAGGATCTGCGGCGAGCCGGACCACGCAGAGAGAAGGAGCCAACGACGTGAACGACACTCCCCTGGCGGGCAAGGTGGCGCTGGTGGCGGGTGCGACGCGCGGCGCCGGCCGCGGGATCGCGGTCGCGCTCGGCGAGGCGGGCGCGACGGTCTACGCCACGGGCCGCAGCACGCGCGAGCGGCGCTCCGAGGTCGACCGGCCCGAGACGATCGAGGAGACGGCCGAGCTCGTCACCGCGGCGGGCGGCGAGGGGATCGCCGTGCCCGTCGACCACCTCGACCCCGCGCAGGTCGCCGCGCTCGTGACGCGCATCGACCGCGACTCCGGCGCCCTGGACGTGCTCGTCAACGACGTCTGGGGCGCCGAGCACCTCTTCCAGTGGGACACGCCGCTGTGGGAGCACGACCTCGATCGCGGCCTCCGGCTTCTGCGTCTCGCCGTCGACACGCACCTGATCACGAGCCACCACGCGATCCCGCTGCTCCTGCGCCGCCCCGGCGGGCTGCTCGTCGAGGTCACGGACGGCACCGCGAGCTACAACGCGGATCACTACCGCGTCAACGCGTTCTACGACCTCGCCAAGGCGTCGGTCATCCGGCTCGGCTGGGCGCAGGCGCAGGAGCTCGGCCCGCGCGGCGCCACGGCCGTGGCGCTGACGCCGGGCTGGCTGCGCTCGGAGGCGATGCTCGAGCACTACGGCGTGTCCGAGGAGAACTGGCGCGACGGGACGGAGCGCACGCCGCACTTCTGCATCTCGGAGTCGCCCCGGTTCGTCGGCCGGGCGGTCGCCGCCCTCGCCGGCGACGCCGGCAGGGAGCGCTGGAACGGCCGGTCGCTGTCGAGCGGGCAGCTCGCGCAGGTCTACGGCTTCACCGACCTCGACGGCACGCGACCGGACTGCTGGCGCTACATGGTCGAGGTCGTCGAGCGCCCCGGGGCGACGCCGGGCGACGCGGGCTACCGCTGATCCGCACCCGCGAGATTCGCAAGCGGCATGCTGGGCGGCGTGGAACCGGACATCCGGCTCGGCGAGCTGGTCGCGGTTCTGTCCGTCGCGAGCGACCTCGGGAGGGGGCAGCCGCTGGAGCACGGGCTCGGCGTCGCCGTGCCGGCGGTGCGGCCGGGCGAGGAATGCGGGCTGGACGAGGACGAGCAGCTGTTCACGCCGGACTGCGAGATCGAGTTCCCCGGCGTCGCGGTGCGCGGGATGGACGAGTGGCGCGCGTTCCAGCGCACATGGCTCGGCGCCTTTCCGGACGGCGCCTACGAGGTCGTCCGCAACGAGCCGGCCGGCGACGCCGTGTTCGTCGGGGGCCTGTAGTCCGGCACGCACACCGGCCCGCCCGGGGCGAGCTCCCCGCCAGCTCGACTTCCTCGCCGAGCTCGGGCTCCTGCCCGCTCCCGTCGGCTGAGCGGCGTCAGGCCCCGGTCCACTCGGACCACGGCTCGCGCTCGAGCGCGGCGACGTACGCGCCGCGGTCGTGCACCGGCTCGCCGTGCGACACGAGCACCCACTCAAAGGGCAGGTCGAGCAGCGCGCGCAACGCCGGCAGCGTCCGCTCCTCGTGCCACGGCGTCGCCCACACGCGCAGCTCGCCGCCCGGCGCGGTCATGCCGTCGGCGAAGACGAGCGCGCGCTGGTCAGGCAGGTAGACCGGCGTCTCCATCGCCCCGCGCCCGTCGTGGTGCGCCTGCAGCCCGCCCGGCAGCTCGTCGCCGGGGCGCACCGGCCGCAGGTCGGTTCTCGGCACGTCGTCGCGCCAGAACAGGCACGGGCCGTACGCCGCGACGCCGTACCAGCGCACGAACAGGTCGACGTCGCGCACGTGGTCGGGCTTCAGCACGACGGCGACCTCCGGCGCGAAGGCGTCGAGCCGCGACCAGACGTCCTGCGCGCCCGGCGGCGGCGCGAGCGGATCGAGCAGGATCGCGGTGCCGCGCGAGCGGACCGCGACGGAGGACACCTCGGGCTCCCAGTCCGAGCCCTCGCTCCAGTCCGGATGGGGCTGCCGCCAGAGCCACAGGCCCGGCGCCACGTCGCGCATCTCGACCGCCACGGCGGGCGAGCATAGTGACTCGCGGACGGCGCCGCGCGACCTCGCCGGGCGACCTCGCCGGGCGGTGAGGTTGGCCGCACCAAGGGACTAGGGGCTGCTCCGCTGCATCGGGGACGCCCGCACCCGAGGATCTGCCCATGCTCTTCGTGACCCCGAACGCGCGCCAGACGCCGAAGCCGCCCGCACCGTCGTCCACCACCCACGGTGCCGCGCTCGTCTTCGAGACGCTGACCGCCGCCGAGTCGCGGGTCCGCCTGCGCGCCGAGGAGGAGACCCTCCTGCGCGTCATCGACGGGATCCTCCGCCTGACGATTGCCGGCCGCGAGCAGCTGCTCGGGATCGGCGACGAGGCGATCGTCCCCGCGGGCGCGCCGCACGCGCTCGCGAGCGCGTGCGATCAGACGCGCGTCGTCATGGGCTTCCGCCCGGCCCGCGGCAGATAGCGTCGACCACGCCGCGCCAGCCCGCGCGCAGCCGCTCGAGCGGCCAGCCGAGACCGCGCCGCGCGCGCAGGTGCTCGGCGGGCCCCAGCATGGTGAGGAGCGCGCGCGCGGTGTACTCGGGATCGACGTGCGGCGCCGCCTCGCGCAGCAGGATCGCGACGTGCGACGCGTAGAACGCCAGCGGCCCCTCGACGTGGCGCGCCGCCGGCGGGGTCGCGGCCACGAGCAGGTCGGCGTGCCGCTCGAGGAAGTCGAGGTAGCCGTCGCCGAACGCGCGCAGCCGCTCGACGGCGGGCACGCCGGGCCCGAGCGGCGGCGGCCCGCCGATCAAGTCGTCCTGGAACGCGCGGTCCTGCTCGTCGAGCAGGGCC
>DATMVH010000492.1:0-2299 GCA_035563395.1 Solirubrobacteraceae bacterium | reverse complement strand
ACGGCGCGAGCCGCCGCGCCGGCCTGGAGCAGGGCCGCGCGACGCTCCCGCTGTTCGCCGCCCGCATGCTCGCCTCGCGGCCCGTCTCCGTCGTCGTCGTCCTCGCGTGCGCCGCCACGCTCCTGGTCGCCGGCAGTCTCGTGCGCGGCATCGACCTCGAGGTCTCGTTCGTGCAGTCGCTGCCCGCCGGCAGCGAGCCGCGGCGCGCCGCCGACGACGCCGCCCGCGGCTTCCTGCCCGGGATCGTCTCGCCGACCGACGTCATCCTCGAGCAGCCCGGGATCGCCCGGCGCACGCCGGAGCTCGTCCGGCTGGAGCAGCTCGTGGCGGAGGAGCCCGGCGTGGCGCTCGTCGTCGGCCCGCGCGAGCAGGCGGCCGCGCCGTCCATCCGCTTCGCCGTGGCGCGCGACGACGGCGCCGTGCGGCTCGCCGTCGTGCTCGAGGAGGAGGCGACCGGCGCCGAGGGCATCGCCGACTTCTCGGCGCTGCGCGACCGGCTCCCCGCGCTGCTGCGCGAGGCCGGGCTGCCGCCGGGCGTGCGGACGTCGTTCGGCGGGGAGTCGGCGCTCGCCGCGGAGACCGTCGACGCGATCGGGACGGACCTGCGGCGGATCGCCGTCGCCGCGCTCGTGGTCACGTTCCTCCTGCTCGCCGTCTTCCTCCGCGCGCTCGTCGCGCCGCTGCTCCTGCTCGTGGCGAGCGCGCTCGCCGTCGTCGCGTCGCTCGGGCTCACCGCCCTCGCGCTCGGCGTGCTGACGGGCAGCAGCGACCTCGTGTACTACGTCCCGCTCGTGGCCATGGTCCTGCTTGTCGCGCTCGGCTCCGACTACAACGTCTTCATCGCGGCCCGGATCCGGGAAGAGGCCAGGCGCCGGCGGATGCGCGAGGCGATCGCCGTCGCCGCGCCGGCGGCGTCGCCGGCGATCACCGTGGCCGGGATCACGCTCGCGGGCACGTTCGCGCTGCTCGCGATCGTGCCGCTGCGCCCGTTCCGCGAGCTCGCGCTGCTCATGGCCGTCGGCGTCCTGCTGGACGCGATGCTCGTCCGCCCGCTGCTCATCCCCGCGCTCATGGGCGTGGCCCGCGAGGCCACGTGGTGGCCGGGGCGCGCGGCGCGCCCGCCCGCCACGCGCGCGTTCGTCGCCGACGTCGCTGCACGCAGCGGGCTCCCGCACGGGGAGGCGTGGCGGATGACGCGCGCGACGCTCGCGACGCTCGGCGAGCGCCTGAGCCAGGCGCAGGCCGGCGATCTCGCGCGGCACCTCCCACCGGGCCTGTCGGTGGAGGTCGAGGACCGCGCGCGCGCCGGCGAGCCGTTCTCGTGCGAGGAGTTCGTCCGGCGCGTCGGCGAGCGCGGCGGCGTCTCGGCGGAGTCGGCGCGGCGGGACGTCCGCGCAGTGTTCGGGACGCTCGCCGCGGCGCTGCCCGAGACGGAGCTCGAGTACGTGCGGGCCGCGCTGTCGGCCGACTTCCGGCCGCTGTTCGACGGCGCCGACGGATCGCCCCCGGCCCGCAGGGCGGCGGTGCCATGACGCCGCAGGTACGGGCCGGTGACATCGCCGTGGTGGCCCTCATCGCGCTCTTCGCGTGGCTCGGCCTGCGCGTGCACGACTCGATCGCCGGGCTCGGCGAGATGGCGCAGGGCATCGAGGACACCGGGACGGCGATCCAGCGCTCGGGCCGCGTCGCGGCCGGGGACGTCCGCCGCAGCGTCGGCCGCGCGGCCGACGCCGCGGAGTCGGTCCCGCTCGTCGGCGGGAACGTCGCCGCGGCGCTGCGGGACACGGCACGAACGACGTCCGCCACGATCGAGCGCGAGGCGCGCGCGACCGGCGCGCAGCTCGTGGCGTCCGGGCGCCGGGGGGAGGAGGACGCGCGGACGACGGCGCGCCTGGTCGGGTGGCTCGCGTTCCTGATCCCGACGGTCGCGCTCCTCGCGCAGGTCGGCCCGCAATGGTCGCGGCGATGGCGCGCGGCGGCCGCTCCCGCGCCGGAATCCCCCGGCGGGCCGCCCAGCGGCTGACCGCCGGTCTTCGATTCGACCGCCAAGGGTGGCGCGCGCCGCGCGCTTTCGTGTATACCCGCCGTCGAAGCCGGTTCACGGATGCCGGGCAGCGGAGGAGGACGACATGGACGAGTCGACGGATCGAGCGCAGGACGCATCGCCCTGGCGGCCCGCGCTCGCGGCGCTCGTCGCCACCCTCGTCGTCTTCGCGGTCGTCCCCGCGACGGCGGGCGCGCACGGCGTCACGCCGTGGGCGAACGAGCTGGGCGAGCCGCAGCTGCGAGCGCTCGAGAC
>DATMVH010000491.1:0-9545 GCA_035563395.1 Solirubrobacteraceae bacterium | reverse complement strand
CGAGCCGCGGGATGACGATCGCCACGGGCGCGCGCGCCGCCTCGGCGGCGAGCTCGGCGACGCGCCCGAGACCGTCGCCGCCCAGCACGGCGTCGACCATCTCGAGATGCACGGCCCGGAGCCGCTCGACGAGCGACGGCCGGCCGGTGTGCTCGGGCTGGGCGGCGGCCACGGTCCCCTAGCGCGATCCGTTGATCGACTGCGACGCGACGCCGGTGTGCGCCTGGAGCGTCTCCTCGCCGGACTCGCCGGTGCGGATCCGGTACGCCTCCTCGACCGGCAGGACGAAGACCTTGCCGTCGCCGATCGAGCCCGTTCGGGCGTGCTTGAGGATCGTGTCGACGACCGTCTGCACGTCCCCGCTCGACACGACGCACTCGATCTTCACCTTCGGGCGCAGGTAGTTCGTCAGCTCCGCGCCGCGGTAGCGCTCCGTGATGCCCTTCTGCCGCCCGGACCCCTTGACCTCCATGATGGAGAGCGAGGGGAAGCCCAGGCTCAGCAGCTCCATCCGGATCGGCTCGAAGGCCTCGTGCCGGATGAACGCCTCGACTTTCTTCATGACGCAGGAACCTCCTGGGTGGTGGGAACCGGCGCCGTGTGCGCCCGCGCGGCCGCCTGGGGGCCGCCAAAGCCGATCAGCTCCGGAGCCGGGATGAACTGCTCCGGATACCCGTACATGCCATGCTCGGTGATGTCCAGTCCGGCCTCCTCGTCATCGCGCGAGACGCGCAGCCCGACGGTCGCCTTGATGGCGGCGAACGTCGCGAAGGACAGGACGAACACCGTCAGGAAGGTGAGGACGACCGCCGCCGCCTGGGCGCCGAGCTGCGCGAACCCGCCGCCCTCGAAGAGGCCGGCCTGCCCGACGCCGACCGCCTCCGCCAGGCGCGGGGAGGTGAAGAGCCCGCACGACAGCGTGCCCCAGATGCCCGCGAGGCCGTGCGCGGAGAGGGCGCCGACGGGGTCGTCGAGCACCCGGTCGATGGCCAGGACGGCCACGACGACGATCACGCCGGCCACGAAGCCGATGATCGGGGCGGAGTAGAACTCGACGTAGCCTGACGGCGCGGTGATGGCCACGAGGCCCGCGATCGCGCCGTTGCCCGCCATGCCGACGTCGAGCTTCTTCGTCAGCAGCACGACCATGAGCGACGCGCCCAGCACGCCGGCCGCGGCGCCGAGCTGCGTGACGACCGCGACCTCGGCGAAGCGCTCCGCGCTCGTGCCGAGCGTGGACCCCGCGTTGAAGCCGAACCAGCCGATCCACAGGATCAGCACGCCGAGTCCGAAGATCGGCATCGAGTGGCCCGGGATCACGCGCGAGCGGCGCGGCTCGCCGTGGTACTTGCCGTGGCGCGGGCCGAGCAGCAGCAGCGCCGCGAAGGCCGCCGTCGCGCCCGTGAGGTGGACGACGGAGGAGCCCGCGAAGTCCTGCACGCCCGGGCCGATCTCCGCGAAGAGGCCGCCGCCGAAGCCCCAGTGGGCGATCAGCGGATAGATCAGCCCCGCGAAGACGACGGCGAAGATCACATAGGCGACGAACTTCGTGCGCTCGAGCGTCGTCCCCCACACGATCGCGAGCGACACCGCGCAGAACGCGAACTGGAACAGGAAGAACGCCGCCGAGGCGCCCGTGACCGGGCCTTCGACGAGCGAGCCGGCGGCGATCTCGCTGCCGAACTTGAGGAAGAAGCCCGAGTCGCCGGCGAGCCAGCCGGCGCCGCCGAAGGCGATCGCGAAGCCGAGCCCCCACCACACGAGCGTGGCGATGGAGAAGTTGACGAGGATCTTCGCCACGCCGGAGCCGACGTTCTTCCCGCGCGAGAAGCCCAGCTCCAGGAACAGGAAGCCCGCCTGCATGAACAGGACGAGCACCGCCGCGACGATCACCCATGTCGAGTTGAGCTCGCTGATGAGCGCGGGAATCGCCTCCTGCGGGTCCACCGCCTCCTGAGCCGCGGCCGTGGCCGGCAGGGCCAGGCCCGCTCCCACGGCCGCCGTCGCGGCGGCCGCGGTCCTACGTCGAATCGTCATCCGTCCTCCTCGCTTCGGGGCTCACGACGATGAGTCTGGGCGGAGGGAGCCGGATCTTCTTTGTCCAGCGGTCGAGATTCCCCCCGCCCGGTTTCTCCCTCGGGTCGAAGGGGCGAACGCCGCGCGGCGATCTTTGGACCTATGGATAAACGCGGGCCTGCGGGCCGGTCCTACGCTGAGCGCGCCCCACCAGATCTGAGGAGGATCTTCGACGCAATGCCGGCCCATACCCGAACCCCAGCCGTTTCAGCCGCCCAGTGGAGCCCCAACGGCGCCTCGCTCGGCCAAGCCGACCTGACGCAGGCCGGCGCCTACGCCTACGGCGCCAACGTCTTCTCCACGGCGGTGCAGCGTCAGCGGCTGCCCAAGGCCGTCTTCAAGTCGCTGCAGGAGACGCTCGACCGCGGCGAGCCGCTCGACCCCTCGCTGGCCGACGCCGTCGCCGCGGCGATGAAGGACTGGGCGATGGAGAAGGGCGCGACGCACTTCACCCACTGGTTCCAGCCGCTCACCGGCGTCACCGCCGAGAAGCACGACTCCTTCTACTCGCCCACGGGCGACGGCACGGCGATCGCCGAGTTCTCCGGCAAGGAGCTGATCCAGGGCGAGCCGGACGCGTCGTCGTTCCCGACGGGCGGCATCCGCGCGACGTTCGAGGCACGCGGCTACACCGCGTGGGACCCGACGTCGCCGGCGTTCATCCTCGAGAACCCGAACGGCGCCCTGCTGTGCATCCCGACGGCGTTCGCGTCGTGGACGGGCGAGGCGCTCGACCACAAGATCCCGCTGCTGCGCTCGATGGACGCGCTGTCGCGGTCCGCCGTGCACGCCCTGCGCCTGCTCGGCGAGGACCAGCCCAAGCGCGTGTTCACGACGATGGGCCCCGAGCAGGAGTACTTCCTGATCGACGAGCGCTACTTCTACGAGCGGCCTGACCTCTACACCACCGGGCGCACGCTGTTCGGCGCCAAGCCGCCGAAGGGCCACGAGCTCGACGACCACTACTTCGGCTCCATCCCGACGCGCGTGCTCGCGTACATGCTGGAAGCCGAGCGCGAGCTCGCGATGCTCGGCGTGCCGATCAAGACGCGCCACAACGAGGTCGCGCCCGCGCAGTACGAGATCGCGCCGATCTTCGAGAACTCGAACGTCGGCTGCGACCACCAGCAGCTGTGCATGCAGGTGCTCCAGAACGTCGCGCGCAAGTACCGCCTCGTCTGCCTGCTGCACGAGAAGCCGTTCGCCGGCGTCAACGGCTCCGGCAAGCACAACAACTGGTCGATGGGGACCGACACGGGCGCGAACCTGCTCGAGCCCGGCGACACCCCGCACGAGAACCTGCTGTTCCTGTTCTTCTGCACCGCGGTCATCGCGGCGGTGAACGAGCACCAGGGGCTCCTGCGGGCGTCGATCGCGTCGCCCGGCCAGGACCACCGCCTCGGCGCGAACGAGGCGCCGCCCGCGATCATGTCCGTGTTCCTCGGCGCCGAGCTGCAGAAGATCTACGACGCGATCGAGAGCGGCTCCGGGGACGCGGCGACGCCGTCGAGCTACCTGCGCCTCGGCACGCCCGTGCTCCCGCCGCTCCCCAAGCACGGCGGCGACCGCAACCGGACCTCGCCGTTCGCCTTCACGGGCAACAAGTTCGAGTTCCGCGCGCTGGGCTCCTCGATGTCCCCGAGCCTCCCGAACACCGTGCTCAACACGATCGCCGCGCAGGCCATCGACCGCATGGCGACCGCCGTGGCGGCGAAGCTCGAGGGCGGCTCGGAGCTCGCCGAGGCGGTGCTCGCGGTCGTCAAGGAGACGTACTCCGCGAACAAGCAGATCGTCTTCAACGGCGACAACTACACGGCGGAGTGGCACGACGAGGCGGCGGCGCGCGGGCTCCTGAACCTGCGCCAGACGCCCGACGCGCTGCCCTACCTGGTCGCGGAGAAGAGCATCGAGGCGTTCGAGGCCTACGACGTGCTCTCCGAGCGCGAGGTCCACTCGCGCTACGAGGTCTTCGTCGAGCAGTACATCACCAAGCTCAACATCGAGTCCGAGACGGCCGCGTCGATCGCCAAGACGATGCTGGTGCCCGCCGCGGTGCGGTACCTCGGCGAGCTGGCCGCGGCCGGCGAGTCGGCGGGGCTGTCGGCGATCCGCTCCGACGTGACGCGGCTGCTCGACTCGCTCGTGGAGAAGCTCGGCGCGCTCGAGGAGGCCAACCGGAACCACCCGGAGGTCGACGAGCCGATCGAGGCGGCGGTCTACGTGGAGAACTCCGTCGTGCCGGCCATGGCGGCGGTGCGCGAGGTGGCGGACGAGCTGGAGGGCGTCGTGCCCGACAGCCTGTGGCCGCTGCCGAAGTACTCGGAGATCCTCTTCGTCAAGTAGGAGCTCGCAGGGAGCGCGGCTCCGGCGGAAGCCCCGCACGCGCGGGGCTTCCGCCGTTGCGCGCGCCGCCGCGCCGTCCGGCACGCTACGGCGCATGCCCGTCGCGATCCGCTCCCTCGAAGCCGGCGACCTCGACGCCGTGGTCGCGCTCTCGCTCCGCGCGTGGGCGCCGGTCTTCGCGAGCCTCGAGGCGGCGCTCGGCAGCGAGGTCTACGGCCGCATGTTCCCGGACTGGCGCACGGCGCAGGCGGCCGCCGTCCGGGCGACGTGCACCGAGCACGACGCCTGGGTCGCCGTCGCCGGCGACCGCCCCGTCGGGTTCGTCGCCGTCGGCCTCGTCGACGAGGACGCGGCGCGCGCCGGCGAGATCCACATGATCGCGGTCGATCCGGCCCACCAGGGCGCGGGCGCCGGCGCCGCGCTCATGGAGCGGGCGCTCGCCCACATCGAGGCGCAGGGCGTCGCGCTCGCCGTCGTCGCGACGGGCGGCGACGCCGGCCACGCCCCGGCCCGCGCGCTCTACGAGCGGCTCGGCTTCCGGCCGCTCCCGCTGGTGCGCTACTACCGGGCGCTGTGACGCCGCGGCCCGCTCATGCCATCGCCCCGTGGAGCAGGACGATCGACGCCGACCCGAGCAGCGCCACGCCCGTCACCGGCACGGCGCGCCGGCCCGCCGGACGCGTCTTCTCGTGGATCATCACGGCCGTCAGCAGCGCCATCCAGACCAGGTTCGCGACGCCGGCGGCGAACATGACCAGCATCAGCGCCCAGCAGCAGCCGACGCAGAACGCGCCGTGGCGCACGCCCAGCCGGAAGGCGGCGCCCGAGCCGCGGCGGTAGTGGCGCGTGAGGAACTGGGCGGGATGGCGGCACTTGTCGAGGCACGCGTCCTTGAGCGGCGTGAACTGGAACGCGCCCGCGAGCGCGAGCACCGCGCCCCCGATCAGCCACTCGCGGGCATGCAGCCAGGCGCTCGCGTCCACCGCCGCGTGCACCCCGGCGTCGAACGCGAGGGCGAGCGCCCCGAAGGCCGACCAGACGACCGCGTAGCCGCCGAGAAAGCTCGCCATCGCGCGCGAGCGGTGTGGCACTCGCGCGGAGGCGACGGCGAACAGGCGCACGAGCGGGAGGCTGGAGGGCAGCATCATCGCCACGACCATCACGCCCCAGGCCAGCAGCCATAACGGCCCGGCGATCCACGGCGACGGACGGTCCACGATCAGGGCGTGGTGGTGCACCAGCGCCGCGGCTCCGGCCGCCTGGGCCGCCACCGCAGCGGCCCACGCGGCCCCGATCGCGACGAGGACCGGCACGGGCAGCCGTGCCGGGCGCCGGTGCGAGACCGCGCTCACTCGCCCGCGTAGTCGATCTTCCAGTCGGACTGGATCGCGTTCTTGC
The DNA here is from genome assembly GCA_035563395.1 of Solirubrobacteraceae bacterium. Classification (GTDB taxonomy): domain Bacteria; phylum Actinomycetota; class Thermoleophilia; order Solirubrobacterales; family Solirubrobacteraceae; genus DASQMT01. The sequence goes on along the minus strand of DATMVH010000491.1, from coordinate 3,728 downwards.
CCTCGTAGGACCACTCGTAGCCGTGTTCGGGGATGTTGATCCGCTGGTGGTCGGCCTTGCCGACGTAGGCGGGCGAGCCCGGCACGGTCGAGAAGATGGAGTTGTTCAGCGTCGTGATGCTGCCGTCCGGCCCGCGGTACGGGTGCATCGCGCAGTCGATCCGGTCACCCACCTTGAGCGTTCCGGCGCCCTCCACGATCTGGTGGCTGATCGACGCCCGCTCGACTGCGACGCGCTCCCCGATGAGCTGGGCGAGGTCGGCGAGCGGGCCGCCGAGGTTGCCCGCGAAGGCGTCGAGCAGCGCCTGCGCCTGCTCGTCGTCGGCGCGGTCGTCGACGTAGACGATCTGGCGCCAGTTGCCCTCCAGGATGTTGCCCGGGATGTCGACGACGCCGACGAGCGTGAGGCCGCTCACGTCGACGCCGCGGATCATGCCCTTCGTGAGGTTGTACGCGACCACCGACTGGCACGTGCCCTGATCCGGGTCCTCCCCGATCCAGCACGGGCACAGCGTCTCGCACGAGCACACCTCGAGCAGCGTGCCCTCCAACTGGTATCCCGCGCCGGTGGCTGCGGGGTCGGCCTGCGAAAGGGTCATCCCTCTCCCTTCGGAACGATGGTGAGCGAAAGACCAACGGGCCCGGCTTCGACTGCCGATCCTCTCGGCTCGCGCGCGCGAGGGCAAGCGTCCGGACCGATTCAGTTCCGGCCGGAGGGGGCAGACGGGGCGACCATCGTGCGCAAAGCAGTCATGTACGCCGCCGGCGACGTGCGGGTCGAGGACCGCGGCGACCCGCGTATCGTCGAGCCGACCGACGCCATCCTCCGCTTGTCGGCCGGCTGCGTCTGCGGGTCGGATCTGTGGCCCTACCGCGGTGCCGATCCGCTCAACCGACGGGCCTGATGGGCCACGAGTACGTCGGCATCGTGGAGGAGGTCGGCAGCGCGGTCACGACGACCGAGCCCGGCCAGTTCGTGGTCGGCTCGTTCTTCGCGTCGGACAACACGTGCGAGATCTGCCGGGCCGGCCATCAGAGCTCGTGCGTCCGGCGGGTGGGGATGGGCGGGGAGGGAGCACGGTCCGAGCTGCTCCGCGTCCCGCTCGCCGACGGCACGCTGGTCGCCACTCCCGACGTCCCGCCGACGACCTGGTGCCGAGCCCGCTCGCGGCGTCGGACGTGCTCGGGACCGGCTGGTTCGGGCCGTGGCCGCCGAGGCGGGCCCCGGCAAGACGCCCGCCGTGGGGGGCGACGGCGCGGTCGGCCTGCTGGGCGTGCTGGCCGCCAAGGAGCTCGCCGCGGAGCGGATCATCGCCATGAGCCGCCACGCGCCGCGGCAGGCGCTGGCGCGCGAGCACGGCGCGACCGACATCGTCGAGGAACGCGGCGACGAGGGGGTGGCCGCGATCGAGGAGCTCACGAACGGGCTCGGCGCGCACTCGGTCATCGAGGCGGTCGGCACGCGCGAGGCGATGATGCAGGCGATCCGCGCCACGCGCCCCGGCGGGCACGTCGGCTTCGTCGGCGTCGCCCACGGCGTCGAGCTGCCGGGCGAGGAGCCGTCCTTCAGCCACGTCCACCTGCACGGCGGCCCGGCGCCGGTGCGCCAGTTCCTGCCCGAGCTGATCGACCGGATCTGGGACCGCCGGATCGACCCGGGCAAGGTCTTCGAGCTTGAGCTGCCGCTCGCCCAGGCCGCCGACGGCTACCGGGCGACGGACCGGCGCGAAGCGATCAAGGTGCTCCTGCACCCCTGACCCGGCACGACGGCGCGAGCCGGCACGGGACGCCTCCCGTGCCGGCGCCGCGTCGCGCTCAGCCGCCGCCGACCGCGTCCTCGGTGGCGTCGCCGCCGTCCGGCGCGCCACCCGGGACGTCCACGTCGGGGGCGCCTTCGGCGCCCTGCCCCGATCCTTCGCCGGCGCCGCCCGAGAGCGGGCCGCCGCTCGTGTCGTCCGGCGGGTCGTCGTCGCGGATGGTGCCGTAGGGCTCTTCCGTGCTCTCCATGCCTCCGGGCGTGCCCGCCGGAGGCCGCGCCGGAAACCGGTCCGTGTCAGGCCGCCCGCGCGCGGCGCGACGGAGCGGCGAGACCCTCGGAGAGCAGCGCTCGGGGGTTGCGGGCCGCGAGCGCCTCGGCGGCGGGGCCGGCGATGCCCTCGGCCGCCAGCGCGGCGAGCGCGGCGCCCAGGACCGGGCCGCGCGTCGGGCGATGCGCGTCGGAGGCCATGACGTGGACGTGCCCCGCGCGCACCAGGCCCACCGCCCACGCCCGCTGGCGCTCGCCGTGCAGCCCGGTCAGCGACGAGCCGTTGACCTGCAGGCGCGCGCCGGCGCGCAGCTCCTCCTCGATCGCGCCGGCGGCGTCCATCAGCGGGCGGCAGCGCTCGGGATGGCCGATCAGCGTCCCGTAGCCGCGCCGGCGGATCTCCGCGGTGCCGGCGAGGAAGCCTTGGAGGTCGTCGCCGAACAGCGGCGCCTCGATCAGGACCCAGCGGCGCCCGGGCGGGCCCTGGGCGACGGCGTCGAGCTCCCGGTCGCCGAGGGCGGGCAGGTCCTCGTGCGCGACCTCGCCGCCGGGAATCACCTCGAGCGGCACGCCGGCCTTCGCCAGCGCCGCGCGGACCTCCGCCACCCGCGCCGGCACCTCGTGGAGGATGCCTTGCCGCAGCAGCTCGCGCACGTGCGGCGTCGTGCAGACGATGCCCGTCCCGTCCTCCACGGCGAGGCGGGCGAGCTCGACGGCCTCCGCCATGTCCCCGGGACCGTCGTCGACGCCCGGGAGGAGGTGGAAGTGCAGCTCCGCGCGGGCGGTCACGCGGCGCCCGCCACGACGAGCAGGTCCTCCTCGCGCTCGCCCGGCGGCAGCAGGCCGCGGGCCTCCAGCATCGGCGCGCGGGCGGCGAGCAGCGGGCCGAGCGGCCCGCGGCGGCGCTCGGCGACGAGCGGCTCGAGCCCGGCGGCGCGCATGCGGTCCAGCGTGGTCGCCTCGCCGTTCACCGAGGAGTGGATCACGAGCAGCACGCCGCCGGGCGCGAGATGCGCGGGCGCCTCGGCGATGATGCGGTCGAGCAGCGCGCGGCCCGTGCGGCCCGCCTCGGTGTGGCGGTCGCGCCCGCGCGCCGGCAGCTCGTCGGCGCTCGCCGGGAGGTACGGCGGGTTCGCGCAGATCACGTCGAAGCGGCCGCCGGCGACCGCGCGGAACAGATCGCCGCGCCGCGCGTCGACCCGCACGCCGTTGAGCGCGGCGTTGATCCGGACGGTCCAGACGGCCCGGCGCGAGACGTCGACGGCGGTCACGGAACGCGCTCCCGCGCGCGCCGCGCTGATCGCCACCGCCCCCGAGCCCGTACACAGGTCGAGCACCCGGCCGCCTCGCAGCTGGGGCTGCCGCCGCGCCGCCGCGGCGAGCAGCCAGGTATCACTGAGCGGGCGGAAGACGCCGGGAAGCCTCGCGATGCGAACCATGCGCGTTCCGCCTTACCCGATGACGAACGCGACGACGCCCACCGCCGACGACCTCCGCGCCGCCTTCGACGCGCCCGAGCCGCTGACCGTCGGGCTCGAGGAGGAGCTGATGCTGCTCGACCCGGGCACGCTCGGGCTGCTCGAGCGCGCCCGCGAGGTCGTGGCCGCCGCCGCGGACGAGCGCGTCAAGCTCGAGCTCCCCGCCGCTCAGCTCGAGCTCAGCCTGCCGCCCGCGCGCACCGTGTCCGAGGCGGTCGCCGCGCT
>DATMVH010000490.1:0-2364 GCA_035563395.1 Solirubrobacteraceae bacterium | reverse complement strand
CGCGGCATGGGCGCGCGGTCGTCCCGCGACGCCGGCTGAGCTATCGCTCCGCCGGACGCCGCGCGAGGCCCAGCAGGTGCGGGCTCGCCCCGATGACGCTCGCGTCGGCCTCCACCCTGCGTGCCGCCTCGAGCACCGCCTCGCGCCGGCGCGCGTCCGCCCAGCGCTCGGCGAGGTCGCAGAGCGCCCAGCCGATGCCCTCGAGCCCGACCACGCCCACGACCTCGAAGCCGGCGTCCGCGATCTCCTCGCGCAGCTGGGGCGGCGTGTGGAAGTACGCGCGCGTGAAGCCGGACACCGCGGGCGGATCGAAGCGGCCGCTGCGCGCCACCTCGTCGAGCGCACGCACGTGGTCCTCCTGCTCGAGCAGCCCGAGGCGGAGGCCGTCGAGCACCGGGGCGGCGCGCGAGATGGCCGCGACGGCCGCCAAGCCGCCGTGGCGCAGCACGCGCCGCGCCTCCGCGAGCGCTTCCGCGCGGCCGGCGCGCGCCTGCAGGTGGTAGAGCGGACCGAGGAGCAGGACGGCGTCGGCCCGCTCCGACGCGAGATCGAGGTCGCGCGCGTCGCACACCGCCACCGACGCAAGCCGGACGCCGGCGCGCTCGGCGTCGCGGCGGGCGAAGGCCAGCAACTCGGCACTCAGGTCGCGGAGATGGACCTCGTACCCGCGGCCCGCGAGCCAGATCGCGTGCACGCCGGCGCCGCCGCCGACGTCGGCGACCACCGCCGGCGGCGGGGGCAGGTGGCGGAGCAGCACCTCGCGCGTGCGCTCGCGCTCGAGCGGGCCGTAGCCCTCGGCGAGGCGCGTCCGCTCGGCACCGGTCGCGTAGTAGGCGCGGACCGGGTCGAGGCCCTCGCCGGCGGACCCGGCGGTCACGGGGCGATCATCTCCCGCGGGCGGGCCGTGCGGCGCCCCGTGCCGGGGCGCCGCAGCGGCCGTGCCTATGGCGTGACCGTGATCGACCCGCGCATGAACGGGTGCACGACGCAGATGTACGAGTACGTGCCCGGGGTGCTGAAGCGCACCTGCATGCTCTGCGGGATCGCCGGCGAATCGTCGTCGGCGTCGAGCACGCCGGTGTTCCAGAACCCGTTGCCATGCAGCGTGGGCGCGTGCGTGGGGATGCCCAGCGACGGATCCTCGCTCGGCAGCGCCGCGCGTGGCTCCACCTGCACCGTCGGCGGCGGGGTGGTGTCCGTCGGGTCCGGCGCGATGAACGCCGCCGCGATCTGGTTGACGTACGCCGCCTCGTTCTCGTTCGGCCCGAACGTGAACGTGTGGACCTCGCCCGTCTGGCTGTCCATCCGCAGCGTCACGAGGTCGCCCGCCTTGACCGTCGCCGACGCCGGGAAGAACTTGAAGACGGCGAAGTCGTTGGTGTCGTTGCCCGCCTGGATGGTGTTCGGCGGCTGCTGCGCGCCGGCGCCCGTGCTCGCCCGCTGCACCCGGGCGAGGACGTTCTTCTCCTGGCGGATCGCCTCGCGACGGGTCGCGGCGGCCGTCGGGATCCGGCGGTCGCGGTCGAGGACGCGCACCTGGCCGTCCATGCCCGGATGGACGATGCAGTAGTAGTCGTACGTGCCTTCGCGCGCGAAGCGGAGCGTGTACGGAGCCGGTTCCCCTTCGTCCAGCGGCAGCCCGGAGTTCATCACCCGGCCGGGGCGGAACACGTTTCCGCCGCGCGGGAACGCGGCCAGCGGGTTGATAAGCAGTCGCGGCTGGCCGTTGAACCAGAACGGCGCGTTGGCGGCGTCGACCACGTTGGCGATCGGGGTTCCCTGGTCGGGGACGATCAGGGGGACGCGGGGCCCGCCCCTGGGCGAGAACGTCACCGTGTGGAAGCCGCGGAAGTTCCAGCGCACCCGATCGCCCTCCCGGACGACGACGCGCTTCACGAAGTAGGCGTTCGCGTCGCCCACCGCCTGCTCGAACCGCGCTGCGTCGCTGCGCAGGAACGGACCGGCGTACACGTCGCGCGTCGCGCCCTGCGCAGGCGCCGCGCTGACCGCCAGGGCGGCACCGGCGCCGAGCACGGCGCATACGCCCACCAACCGCTGCTTCATCCCATCCTCCTCCGTCGACGACGAAGGCAGGACGCTAACGGGCCGACGCGGGCGAACGCAACCTCGGCAAGGCGCCTGGCGGCGGCCGCCACCGCGGCGAGGGCAGCCGGCGCCGCAGTGGTGGGGGCAGGATTCGAACCTGCGAAGGCTGAGCCAACGGGTTTACAGCCCGTCCCCTTTGACCGCTCGGGAACCCCACCAGGGACGCCCGGAGTGTAGCGGCGGACGGAGACCCCCGGCGCGGGGCGCCGCCGGCCGGCCCACCATGCGCGACACCGCGTGTGCGGGTGCGGCGCGGCG
>DATMVH010000489.1:0-5552 GCA_035563395.1 Solirubrobacteraceae bacterium | reverse complement strand
GCCGACCCGCGCGCCGCCGCCGCGCTCGTGCGCCGCGCGCAGGCCGACCGTCCCGCGATGCGCTTCTTCGCTCCGTCCTCGTTCGCCGGCCCGGCCTTCGTGCGGGCGCTCGGGCCCGGGGTCGAGGAGCAGGTGCGGCTGACGACGCCGACCCTGCCGCTCGAGGCCTATCCGCGCGCGGCGCAGCGGTTCGTGCGGGCGTTCGACGCGCGGTACGGCCGCGCGCCCGTGCCCGAGGCCATCTACGGCTACGAGGCGATGAAGGCCGTGCTGCACGCGCTCGAGGAGGCCGGCGACCTGGCGAACGACCGCTCCGAGGTCGTCAAAGAGTTCTTCGCGATCCGCGACCGGCGGTCCGTGCTCGGCACCTACGACATCGACGAGAACGGCGACACGACGCTGTCCCAGCACGCCGTGTGGCGGGTGCGCGACGGACGGCTGATTTTCGACGGAGTCGTGCGCGCGGGTCCTGGCTAACCGTCGAGTGCGCACGCTTCTCTGACGTCGCGTCGTTGCACTAGACTGCCGCGCCAACTGGCGGCAGGCCGCGGAGGAGGCCCTGCCGACGAGGCTCGATCAGGAGGGTTCGTTGCGTTTTCGAAGGCTTGCAGCCGCAGGCTGCGCCCTTGGCGCACTGTCGCTCGGCGCCGCCGCATGCGGCGGTGACGACGGGGGCGGCTCCGGCGGCGGCGGTGACGGCGGCGGCGCGCAGACGCTCACCGTCTACTCGTCCCTTCCGCTCCAGGGCGCGTCGCGCCCGCAGTCGGAGGACGTCATCAAGGGCATCAGGCTCGCTCTGAAGCAGCGCGGCGGCCGCGCGGGCCAGTGGCCCATCAAGTACGTGTCGCTGGACGACGCCACGGCCGCCGCAGGCAAGTGGGAGGCCGGCCAGACGTCCGCGAACGCGCGCAAGGTCGCGCAGGACGACAGCGCGATCGCCTACATCGGCGAGTTCAACTCGGGCGCCTCGGCGATCTCCATCCCCATCCTCAACGAGGCGGGGATCCTGCAGGTCAGCCCGTCCAACACGGCGTTCGGGCTGACGAAGTCCGGCCCGGGCGCGGAGCCGGGCGAGCCGGACAAGTACTACCCGACGGGCGAGCGCAACTACGGGCGCGTCGTCCCGATCGACAACATCCAGGGCGCCGCGCAGGCCCAGTGGATGCAGGACGAGGGCGTCCGGAGCGTGTACATCCTCGACGACGCCGAGGTCTACGGCCAGGGCGTGGCGAAGAACACGGAAGAGGCCGCGAGGAACCTCGGCATCGAGATCGCGGGCACCGACTCGTGGGACGGCAAGGCGTCGAACTACCGCGCGCTGGCCAACAAGATCAAGGCCACCGGGGCGGACGCCGTCTTCACCGGCGGGATCATCGACAACAACGCGCCGCAGCTCTACAAGGACCTGCACGCGGCGATGCCCGAGGCGAAGCTGTTCGGCCCCGACGGCGTCGCCACCGTCGACTTCACGAAGGAGATCCCGGCCGCGGTGCAGCGGCAGACGTACCTGACGGCGCCGACGCTCGCGCCGGAGGAGCTGCCGCCGGCGGGCCAGAAGTTCTACGAGGACTACCAGGAGGAGTACGGCGAGCCCCAGGACGAGATCGACCCGTACGCGGTCTACGGCTACGAGGCGATGTCCGCGGTGCTGGACGCCGTCGAGCAGGGCGGGGACGACCGCGCGGCGGTCGTCCAGGCGTTCTTCAACATCAAGGGCCGCGAGAGCCCGCTCGGGACGTACGACATCGACCAGGACGGCGACACGACGCTCAGCGACTACGGCGGATACCGCGCGCGCGGTGGCAAGCTCGTGTTCGATCGCGTGATCAAGGCGCAGGCGACCTGATCTAGTTAGGAAGCACCGGCGCGGCGGGCCGCTTCAGGCCCGCCGCCCCGGAGCCCGGCGAGGCCCGCGGGCCTCGCGCCAGCAGCCCGTCCTCTCCCGTCCGGCCGTCCGCAGGAGCGCGCGCACATGGAATCGGCAACCATCCCGGCAAGACCCGCCCGCCGCCCGCGGGACGTGGTGGCCGAGTTCATCTCGCGGTTCGGCCTCATCGCGATCCTGCTCATCCTCCCGGTCGCCTACGGGATCCAGGACCTCCAGAACGAGGGCGACCTCTCGCGCCTCGCGACGAACATCAAGGACGGGCTGTCCAACGGCGCGATCTGGGCGCTGATCGCCGTCGGCTACACGCTCGTCTACGGGATCATCGAGCTGATCAACTTCGCCCACGGCGACCTGTTCATGATCGGGTCGTTCGTGTCGTTCACGCTCATGGGCACGATCGGGCTCACCGTGGCCACGGGCGGGTTCGGGCTGTTCTTCGGCCTGCTCCTCATCCTCGTCCTCGCGATGGTGGCGTGCGGCTCGCTCAACGTGATGATCGAGCGGGTGGGGTACAGACCCTTGCGCGGCGCGCCGAGGCTCGCGCCGCTGATCACGGCGGTCGGGTTCTCGTTCATCCTCCAGAACGTCGGCCTGCTCTGGCTCGGCGGTTCCCACCGCGGGGTCCCGGACCTGATCGAGTCCCAGAAGGTCTTCTTCACGTTCCTCGGCGTTCCCGTGTCGCACGGCGACGTGCTGGCGCTCGCGGTCACCGCGCCGCTGGTGATCCTGCTCATCAACTTCATCAACCTGTCGCGCATCGGCCGCGCGATGCGGGCGACGGCGCAGGACCCGCAGGCCGCGCGCCTGATGGGGATCAACGTCGACACGACGATCTCGTTCACCTTCCTCCTCGGCGGCCTGATGGCGGGCGCGGCCGGGCTGATCTACGCGCTCTATCAGACGGACGTCTGGTTCTTCGCCGGGTTCACCGCCGGCCTGATCTCCTTCACGGCCGCGGTCATGGGCGGCATCGGCAACCTCAAGGGCGCGGTTCTGGGAGGCTTGATCATCGGCATCATCCAGCAGATCTCCGACAACCGGATCGGCACGGAGTGGACTCCGGCGATCGTATTCGCCTTCCTCATCCTCATCCTGGTGTTCCGGCCACAGGGCCTGCTGGGCGAGCAGACGAGGGAGGCCGGATGACCGCCACCGCCCAGCGGCTGCGCCGGAACGCGCAGGCCGCGGGACCCCGTTCGCGCACGGCTGCCCGGATCGCCACGGCCGCCGCCATCCTGGCCGTCGCACTGCTGCCGTTCTTCTACGACTCCGGCAGCCCGTTCATCGAGGACTCGACGGTCGCGCTCGTGTACGTCGTCATGGCGCTCGGGCTCAACATCGTCGTCGGCTTCGCCGGCCTGCTGGACCTCGGCTACGTCGCCTTTTTCGCCATCGGCGCCTACACCGTCGGGTGGTTCGGGTCGTCGTTCTTCAGCAGCCGCAACATCCACGTCGGCGTGGCCGAGCAGTTGACCAACCTGCCCGGCATCCACCTCAACTGGCTGATCGTGGTGGTGATCGCTGCGTGCTTCACCGCGCTCGCGGGCGCCATCCTCGGCTTCCCGACGCTGCGCCTGCGGGGCGACTACATCGCGATCGTGACCCTGGCGTTCGGCGAGATCATCGGCCGCATCGCGGTCAACAGCGACGAGGGCGTCTTCGGGATCGGCGACTTCAACCTGACGAACGGCCGCCGCGGGATCACGCCCGTCGACAAGATCGACCTCCCGTTCGTGGAGCGGTTCACGACGCTGGACCTGCGGCCCTGGTACTGGACCGCGCTCGGGCTCGCCCTCATCGTCCTGTTCATCAACTTCCGGCTGCGCGACTCGCGCCTCGGGCGCGCGTGGATCGCGGTCCGCGAGGACGAGGTCGCCGCGGTGAGCATGGGCATCCCGACCGTGCGCGTGAAGCTCCTCGCCTATGCGCTCGGCGCCTCGATGGGCGGCATGGCCGGCGCCTTCCTCGGCTCCTTCTACAACACCGTGAACGCCGACCAGTTCGAGTTCTCGTTCTCGATCTTCGTGCTGGCGATGATCATCCTCGGCGGGCTCGGCTCGATCTGGGGCGTGGTCCTCGGCGCGATCCTGCTGTCGTTCATCAACACGCGGCTGATCCCGGACGTGCTCAACACGCTTCCGAGCGAGGTCGGGCTCGACTTCGACCTCACGCAGCTCGGCTTCGGCATCTTCGGCTTCCTGCTGGTGATCATGATGGTCCTGCGACCACAGGGCCTGTTGCCGGAGAAGCGGCACAAGGCGGAGTTCGCGCACGCCGGCGACGAGGACATCGTCCGCGAGGTGCAGGCATGAGCCGGGCGGCGACGGCCGAGGACGGGCGGGGAACGGTCCTGTCGGACACGGCGATCCTCGAGACGCAAGGCCTGACGAAGCAGTTCGGCGGCCTCGTCGCGGTCAGCGACGTCTCCTTCCGGGTGCCGGAGCGCTCGATCGTCTCGATCATCGGCCCGAACGGCGCGGGCAAGACGACGTTCTTCAACATGCTCACCGGGCTGTACCGGCCGTCGTTCGGGCGCGTGTACTTCAACGGGCGCGACGTCACGCGCCGGCGGCCGGACCAGATCACCGCGGCGGGCGTGGCGCGGACGTTCCAGAACATCCGCTTGTTCGGGACGATGACCGCGGTCGAGAACGTGCTCGTCGGCCAGCACGCGCGGATGAAGTCGACCGTGTTCGGCTCCGTGGTGCGCACGCCGTTCGTCCGGCGCGAGGAGCGCCGCGGGCGCGAGAAGGCGCGCGAGCTGCTCGCCTACGTGGGCGTGAAGCCGGAGCGCTTCGAGCAGACCGCCTCGTTCCTCGCCTACGGCGACCAGCGGCGCGTGGAGATCGCGCGAGCGCTCGCCTCCGACCCGAAGCTGCTCCTGCTCGACGAGCCGACGGCGGGCATGAACCCGCAGGAGAGCGAGCAGCTCACCGGCTTCATGCACCAGCTCCGCCAGGACCGCGACCTCGCGATCCTGCTGATCGAGCACGACATGAAGGTCGTGATGGGCGTGTCGGAGCAGGTCACGGTGCTCGACCACGGCACGAAGATCGCGGAAGGGGAGCCGCAGAAGGTGCGCAACGACCCGAAGGTCGTCGAGGCCTACCTCGGGAAGCAGGGCTGACATGCCGCTGCTCGAGCTCGAGGACGTCCGGACCGCCTACGGCGCCATCGAGGCGCTGAAGGGCATCTCGATCGCCGTCGAGGAGGGCGAGGTCGTCACCCTCATCGGCTCAAACGGCGCCGGGAAGTCGACCACGCTGCGCTCCATCTCGGGGCTGACGCCGCCGCGCTCCGGCTTCATCCGCTACAAGGGCGAGGAGATCTCGACCCTGCCCGCGCAGGACATCGTCCGCCTCGGCATCTCGCAGTCGCCGGAGGGCCGGCGCTGCTTCCAGCGCATGACCGTGCGCGAGAACCTCGAGCTCGGCGCCTACCTGCGGCGCGACGCGAACGTGTCCTCCGACCTGCAGCGCGTCTTCGACCTCTTCCCGCGGCTCAAGGAGCGCGAGCGCCAGAAGGCGGGCACGATGTCCGGCGGGGAGCAGCAGATGCTCGCCATGGGTCGCGCCTTGATGGCGAACCCGACGCTCCTGCTGCTCGACGAGCCGTCGATGGGGCTCGCGCCGATCCTGGTGGACCGCATCTACGAGACGGTGGC
>DATMVH010000488.1:0-4537 GCA_035563395.1 Solirubrobacteraceae bacterium | reverse complement strand
GCGCGCGGGAGGTCGCCCGCCGCCTCGGCCTCGCGCGCCTCGGCGACGCGGGCCAGGGCGCGGCGCCGGTCCTCCGGCGTCACCGCGAGGAGGTCGGCGGGCCGGCGGCGCAGGCCCTTGCACACGGCGGCGAGCTGCTTCAAGAAGGTCGCCCACGCGGGCTCGAGGTGGCGCGACTCGACGCCGTCGAGGTCGAGATGGCGGAGCATCCAGCGCCGGAAGGCGACGTCGCCGGCCTGCGTGCGGAAGAACTTCGCGTCCTGATTGCCGTGCGAGGAGCGGTTCTGCGCGTGGATGCGGTACCGCGTCACGGGCTCCGGGACGCAGTCGACCTCGGCCACCGCGGCGACGCGGACGGCCGTCCACCAGTCCTGGCACCACATGTTCGGCGGCAGCGGCCAGAAGGTGTGGGCCAGCGAGCGGCGGACCATGATCGTCGCCGTGCAGGCGAGGTTGCGCAGCATCAGCGGGCCGAGCGCGGCGCCCGTGGCGGGCGCGACGCCGTGCGCGGCGAAGTGGTCGGGGTACCGCGTAACCCCGGCGCCGTCCATCAGCTCCATGTTCCCGTACACGAGGCCGACCTCCGGCCGGGCGAACCGCGCGACCTGGGCCGAGACCTTGTGGGGAAGCCACTCGTCGTCGGCGTCGAGCAGGGCGATGAGCTCGCCGGAGGCCTCCGCGATGCCGCGGTTGGTGGCCGCGATCACGCCCGCGTTGTCCTGCCGGATCAGCCGGATGCGGTCCCCGAAGCGCGCCGCCTCCTCGGCGGTGTGGTCCGTCGAGCCGTCGTCGATCACGACGACCTCGAGCCGGTCGGCCGGATAGTCCTGGGCCAGCGCGCTCTCGATCGCGCCGGCGACGTAGTCGCCGTAGTTGTACGCCGTGATGACGCAGGAGACGAGCGGGAGCTCGGTCATCGCTACGCCGCGGCGGCCACGCGGGAGGCGTCGAGCAGCGGCACGAGCTCGGACAGCAGCGCCCGCGGCGAGGGGTCGAGGACGTCGTGCGCCGCGGCGGCGACGAGCTGCGCCGTGGCGCCTGCGAGGTCGGCCTCGTCGAGGGCGGCGCTCGCCGCGTGCATCGCCGCGAGGTGCGCGTCGCGGTCGGCGCGGAGCTCCGGGGCGTCGTTCCCGATGTGCGGCCGCAGCGCGCGGACCATCCGGTCGAGCTCCGCGAGCGCGGCGACGAGGTCGACGGCGTCCACGAGGTCGAGGCCGGTGGTGTGCAGGAGCCAGCGGCGGAACGGCACCTCGGCGACGGACAGGGCGCGGGTGCGGGCCGCGTCGGCGCCGAGGTTCATGTTCTGGCCGTGATGGCGATAGCGGTTCACCACGGCGTCCACGCGCTGGATCTCCGCGCACGCCGCCACGCGGGTGGCGATCCACCAGTCCTGGTAGGGCGCGACGGGGGCGACGGGGTGGAAGCGGTCGCGCAGCGAGGCGCGGACCATGAGGGAGCCGGCCGAGATGTAGTTGCCGCGCAGGAGCGGGCCGAGCAGCCGGCCGGAGCGCGGCCCGGGGCGCAGCAGCGGCGTGACCGACGGGGCCATCAACCGGCCCTCGGCGTCCACCACGGCCATGTCGCCCCACACGAGGCCGACGTGCGGGCGCGCGTCCAGCATCCGGGCGAGGACGGACAGCCGGCCCTGGGGCCAGGCGTCGTCGGCGTCGATGAAGGTCAGGTAGTCCCCGCGGGCGGCGGCGATGCCGGTGCTCGTCGCGGCGTTGAGGCCGCCGTTCGGCCGGCGGATGCCGCGCACCGCGTCGCCGTAGCGGGCGACGACGTCGGGCGTGCCGTCCGTCGAGCCGTCGTCCACCACGATCACCTCGAACGACGGGTGGTCCTGCGCGAGGACGGAGTCGAGCGCCTCGGGCAGGTAGCGCTCGTAGTTGTACGCGCACACGATCACGCTGATCTGCGGCACGCCGGCGGGGGTCATGGCCGGGTGATCGGCGCGGGCGCCGGTTCGTTGACCGCGGGTGTCTCGACGCGGACGATTCCCGACGGGCTCCTCGGGTATGAACCGCCAGTGCCCCCCCGACGAGCCAGCGGCGCGCTCCCGTGAGCGATCGCCCGGAGGTCCGGCCCGGCGTCGTGGCGGTCATCCCCGTCCGCCTGCGCGCCCCCGCCGACGCCGAGGCGCTCATGCAGTGCCTCGTCTCGCTGTGGCGCACGGCCGCGGACGACCTCGAGCTCGTGGTGGTCGACGCGGGCAGCCCGGCCGCCGACCTCGCCGCCCAGCTCGGGCCGGTCTGCGCCGAGGTGGGCGCGGAGCTTGTCCGGCTCGACGCGCCCGCGACGACGGGTGCCGCGGCCAACGTGGGACTCCGCCGCGCGCTGGAGGAGGGCCGCGACGCGCTCGTGGTGGCACCCGACGTCCTGTTCATCGACGCCGACTGGCTCGCCCCCATGCGCGCCCGCACGGACGGCCAGGGACGCCCGGCCGCGGTCGTCGGCGCCCGGCTCCTCTATCCCACGGGCCTGCTGGCCCACGCGGGGCTCTTCTTCTCGCCGCTGCACCGGTGGTTCGACAACCGCTTCCGCTTCGGGCCGGGGGACCTTCCCGAGGCCGCGGTGCCGGAGGTCTGTCCGGTCGGGGGGCGGCTCCAGCTCGTCCGGCACGACTGCCTCGCGTCCGTCGGGCTCTACGACGAGGAGCTGCGCGCGGGACGCGAGGACGTCGACTACTGCCTGCGCGTGTTCGCCGCCGGGCTCGAGTGCGTCTACGAGCCGGCGACGTGGGCGCTCGTGCACGAGCCCGACATGGCCGGCGCCCAGTCCCCGGAGTTCCATGCCCGCAGCGACGCGGCGACGCGGGAGCTCGAGCGCAAGCACGGCGAGGCCGCGCTGGTCGCGCACGCGCGGAGGGTGCCGTGAGCGAGCAGCCCCGCACGCTGTTCGTCGGGGCCGGCAAGAGCGCCGTGTGCTGGTACCGGTGCGCGCTGCCGGCGATCTACCTCGAGCAGGACTGGATCGGCGTCACGGGCGAGCCGGGCGCGCTGCGGCAGGTGACCGGCCGGCCCGGCTGTGCGCCGGCGGAGCCGGCGTGGGAGGAGTACGACGTCGTCGTCGTGCAGCAGCCGAAGGGCCGGGCCTGGCTCGACCGCATCCGGGCGCTGCAGGCCGCCGGCGTGCGCGTCGTCTTCGAGGTCGACGACTACGTCCACGCCGTGCGCAAGTCACGCGACCACGACTTCCGCGAGAGCTACGGCGAGGACGTGCTGCGCCAACTGGAGCTGACCATGCGCGTCTGCGACGCGCTCATCTGCTCGACGCCGTGGCTCGCGCGGCGCTACCGCGCGTTCAACCCGAAGGCGTACGTGTGCCGCAACGGCCTCGACCTCGGCCGCTACGCGCTGACCCTGCCGGAGCGCGACGCCGTCCACATCGGCTGGAGCGGCGGGACGGGGCACCGCCTGTCGGTGCGGCCGTGGCTCGACGTGGTCGCGGAGGTGATGAGCAGCCGCCCGGCGACGCGCTTCGTCTCGATCGGGCAGCCGTTCGCCGAGTCGCTGGAGGCCCGGTTCGGCACGGACCGCTGCCTCGCCGTCCCGTTCACGACGCTGGACTGCTACCCGGCCGCGATGGCCTCCTTCGACATCGCGATCGCGCCCGCGGGGCGGAGCAACTTCTTCCGCGCCAAGAGCGATCTGCGGTTCCTCGAGTCCGGCGCGCTCGGGCAGGCGGTCGTCGCCGACCCGACGGTCTACACCGAGGTCGAGCACGGCGTCACGGGGTTCCTCGCCGAGACGCCGGAGGAGGCGCGGCCGCACCTCTTCGCGCTGGTCGACGACGCCGACCTGAGGCGGCGGATCGGCGCCGCGGCGCGCGAGCACGTGCGCCGGAACCGCGACATGCGCGTGATGAGCGGGCAGTGGGCCACCGCGCTGCGCGAGATCGCGGGCGCGGCGACCGCGCTGCGCGCCGTCCGCTGATCAGCCGAGCCGGACGAAGCCGATCGCGCCGCCGCCGCCGGCGTCGTAGGTGCGGCGGGCGACCTGGTCGGAGGAGTTGCCCTCGATCGTCTGGATCGTGCCGTCCGGCCGGACGGCCTCGACGATGCCGATGTGCTCGTCCCACACGATGAGGTCGCCGGGCTGCGGCGTGCCGCTGCCGGCGGGGATGGCCTTGCCCGTGCGCTCCGCCCACGCGTAGACGTCGTCCACGAGGCCGTAGCCCTGGCCGCTGTCGCCGATCGGCACGCCGACCTCTCGGGCCGCCCACGACACGAAGTACGCGCACCACGGGCCGACGCCGCTCCCGGCGGTCGCCTGGCGGTACTGCGCGATCCGCGGCGAGTCGTTGGAGCCGGGCGGCTGCTCGGCCTGGCCGACCTCCCCGCGGACGAGGTTGACGATCGCCTGGCCCGCCGCGGTCCCGCCCGGGGCGACCGGCTGCGCGACCTGGACCGGACCGGTCGCGGCCATCCCGGGCGCGAGCCCGGCCTGCGCGCTCTGCAGGGTGCCCTGGAACAAGCTGCCGGGCGTGGGGGCGGGCGCCTGGACGGGCTTCGGCTGCAGCAGCGACTGCAGCTCCG
>DATMVH010000487.1:0-3776 GCA_035563395.1 Solirubrobacteraceae bacterium | reverse complement strand
CAGGCGGCGTGCAGCGCGAGCTCGGCGTCCGCCGGCGTCGCGAGGACCGCCGCGAGCGCGGCGACCACGCCCGGGTCGAACTGCGTCCCGGCGCAGCGCCGGAGCTCGGCGAGCGCCTCCGCCGGGGAGACGGCGTCGCGGTAGGGGCGATCGGTCGTCATCGCGTCGTACGCGTCGCAGGCGGCGACGATCCGCGCGCCTAGCGGGATGTCGGCGCCCGCCACCCCGTTCGGGTACCCGCGGCCGTCGTACCGCTCGTGGCTCGCGCGCACGATCTCCGCGACGCGCTGCAGCTGCGGCGCGGCGCTGATGATCCGCTCGCCGATGAGGGTGTGCTGCTTCATGTATGCCCACTCCTCCGCGTCGAGCGGGCGGCGGGCCTGGAGAATCGCGTCAGGGATGGCGATCTTGCCGATGTCGTGGAGCGCCGCGGCGCGGTGGACGTCCGTGACCTCGGCGTCCGTGAGCCCGGCATGCCGGGCGACCCGCTCCGCGAGCCGCGCGACGTCGGCGACGTGCTCGCGCAGCTCCCCGTCGTGCTCGGCGACGACGCGCAGCAGGACCCGGTGGATCGTCTCGTCGGTGCTCTGGCGTCCGCCCCGCTTGTCCACGTAGAGCCGCTGGTCCGCAAGACGCAGCGCGTCGGACGGATTGCCGGCCTCCTGCGGGATCAGCGCCATGCCCGACGACGACGTCACACGGAACCCGTGGCCCTGCTCCGTCAAGGCGGCGACCGCCTCCTCGACGAGCCTCGCGGCGTCGTCGCGGTCGCGGACCGGGGCGACCAGGCAGAACTCGTCGCCGCCCATCCGGCACGCGCTGCCGCGGCCCGCCAGTACCTCGCCGAAGGCGCGGCCGAGCCGGACGAGCAGCGCGTCGCCCGCCGGGTGCCCGAAGCCGTCGTTGTACGCCTTGAACCCGTCGAGGTCGAACAGCGCGACGACGTGGCTCGCGCCCGAGCCGGCGTCGCCCGTGACCTCCTCGAGGCGCTCGACCAGCGCGCGGCGATTCCCGAGGCCCGTGAGCGCGTCGGTCATCGCCTCCTCCTCGCTGGCGCGGAGCATCCGCAGGTTCTCACGGAAGGTGAGCGCGAAGCGGACCACCATGACGCAGACGGCGGCCGAGGCGAGCCAGAGCGCCAGGTCGTTGAGTCTCGAGTAGTGGTCGAGCAGCAGCATGCCGGTCGACACGAGCGCGAGCGTCGCGGGTCCGGCCAGCATGCCGGCGCCGCGCAGCAACCGCGCGTCGAGGCGGACCGTCGGCTGCCACGCCGCGAACGCGAGCAGCAGAAAGGAGGCCGGCCACCCGACGTCGAGCATTGTGTGCTCCTCGTAGGTGCCCGTGGCGGTCTGGTACAGGTAGATCGTGTCGGCCACGGCGAAGACGGCGAAGCCCAGGGCGATGAGGACCCACGCGCGGCCCGCGCGCCGGCCGCCGAGGGCGATCACGGCGACCACGAAGCTCAGGATGCTCAGGTCGCCGAGCGGATAGGCGAGGTTCGTGGCCACCGTCGCGAACGGCCCGTCGGTGCTGGCGACGACGCCGAACGTGAGCGCGGCGCCGATGGCGCCGGCGCCGAGCGCCGCGATCAGCCCGTCGAGCCAGAGCGCGGGCGACAGCCGGCCGGCTCGGGCGCGCAGCAGCAGCACCAGGGCGACGTAGCCGGCGGGATAGATGCTCAGGTAGCCGGCGTCCGCAGCGGAGGGGTACGGCGGTGACTCGAGGTCCTCGAGCACGGCCACGTAGTAGAGGTCGGCTGCCGTGAAGCCGGCGAGGCCGGCGGCGAGCGCGGCCCACGCCGCCCGGTCGCCGCTCCGTCCGCTCCGGGCACGGAGCGCGCAGGCCGCCACGGCGAGGATCTGGGTGACGTGGTAGGCGTTGTTCCAGAGCGGCGCGACGAGGGGCGGCGAGCCCACGCCGAAGCCATCCCCGAGCAGCACCGCGGCGAAGCTCAGCACCGCGGCACCCAGCAGGAGACGTGCGATCGTCGGCGCGGTCGGGGCCACCATATCCGCAGTCATCGGCACCGCTTCCGCTCCCGTGAGGGCGGACCTCCGCGTGTCCGTCGGCCGACCGCGGCCGCAGGCCCGCCGGCGGGCCCGCGCGAGCGCCTACCCGGCGAGCCGGATCTCGCGCCGGTCGGCCGCCGAGCGGTAGCACGCGTCGACCACGCGTGCGAGCTCCGCGGCGCCCGCGCCGTCGTGGCCCTCCCACGCGCCGGAGCGGATCGCGGCGACGAACCGCTCGGCCACCGTCTTGTGCCCGCGGCCCGCCGGCGCGGTCAGCCGCGTCTCGGCGGGGACGCCGCCGTCGTCGGTGAAGATCCGCAGCGAGCCGCTGGGCTCCATGTCGCGGACGATCAGCTCGGCGCCGCCGTCCGTCCCGTAGATCGTGATGCCGAACTCGTCCTGATCGGACCGGTGCGCCGCCCAGCTCGCCTCGACGAGCAGCGTGCCGCCGTCCTGCAGGCGCATGAACACCGTGGCGAGGTCCTCCACGTCGAACGTCGTGGCGTCGGTCGCCCCGCTCTTCCCCGACTCGGGGTCCGACCCGAAGCCCGCCGTGCCGAGGAGGTCGTAGGTCGACGCGCTCACGGCCGTGATCGCCGGATGCCCGAGCAGGAAGAGCGAGTAGTCGAGCACGTGCACGCCGATGTCGAGCAGCGGCCCGCCGCCGGCCAGCTCGGAACGGGTGAACCAGCTCCCGAGCGTCGGGATGCCGCTGCGGCGCAGCCACCAGGCCTTCGCGTAGTACGGCCGCCCGAGCCGGCCCGCGTCGATGACCTCCTTGAGCTTCTGGATGTCGCCGCGCTCGCGGTGGTTGAAGGCGACGTGCAGGACGCGGCCGGCGGTGCGGGCCGCCTCGACCATGCCCGCCGCCTCCTCGACGCTCTTGGCCATCGGCTTCTCGCACAGCACGTGGAGCCCGCGCTCGAGCGCGGCGTTCGTGATGCGCGCGTGGAGGAAGGTCGGCACGGCGACGCTGACCGCGTCGAGGCCGTCGAGCTCGAGCAGCTCCTCCCAGCGGGCGACGTGGTGCTCCACGCCGTAGCGCTGAGCGAGGTCCGCGCGGACGGCGTCCTCCAGCCCCGCGATGCCCGCGAGCTCGACGCCGGGTGCCGCGTCGTACGCGGCCATGTGCTGGTTCCCGGCCCACCCGACGCCGATCACGCCGACGCGCAGGGTGTCGAGCTCGGGCCTCGCCTGTTCCGGTTGGATCTGGTTCGTCGTGTCGGTCACGTCGCACAGGATGGTGCCCGCGGCGGGCGACGAACCGTCGCCCGGCGTTCGGCGCCTGACGCTGCGGGGCCGCTCGGCCGCCGGGATCGGGGCGAACCGGGTATGCGCCGACTAGACCCGACCCGGGAGGAGCCATGGCCGACGAGACCCCCGACCGCACGGACGCCGCCCAGCAGGAGCGCGAGATGCGCGAGCACGAGCGCGAGGCGCAGGAGCGCGATCCCGACGAGGGGAGCCCCGAGGAGCGCGGGGTGGTCGAGCCGGGCGCGCCGGCCTTCCCGGTGCAGAAGTCGCCCGGCAGCTGAGCGCGGCGGAGCTCAACCCACGCGGATCCGGCGGACCCGCGCCGCCGCCGCGGGGTCCAGCACGGTGACCGACGCGAACGGCCCCGGGTCCCCGGACGCGTCCAGCGCGGCGCGGAGCGCGCGCCATCCGGGCGTGCCCGGCTCGCCGTCGACGAACAGGAGATGCGCGCGGGCGCCCGCGGCGGCGGCGAACCCGGCGATCCGCAGGCGCTCCGCCTCCGGTACCGCGTCC
>DATMVH010000486.1:0-2039 GCA_035563395.1 Solirubrobacteraceae bacterium | reverse complement strand
AGGACGGCGTGGGTGGCCGCCGACGTCCACGTCGCGTGGCGCGCGAGCCGCGCGGGGAGGTCGCCGGCGGCGAGTCGCTCCGCCGCCGCGGCGTAGCCCGCCGCGGAGTGCACGAGCGCCGCGCGCACGCCCACGTCGCGCGTGTCGGCCTCGTCGAGCGCGTGCGAGGCCGGGCGGACCTCGCGCAGGAAGGCGAGGCAGCGCTCCAGCGCGCCCGGCGCCTCGAGCTGGTCCGCGAGCACGGGCGTGACCGAGAGCGTGACGCGGCCGGGGTGCGCGTCGAGCACGTCGAGCAGCGGGACGTAGCACGTCGCGACGGCCTCCCACAGCCACTCCTCGCCGAACGGCCACGTCCCGAAGCCCTCCACGTAGGGCATGTGCGAGTGCAGGACGATCGAAAGCGCGCCGGAAGTCACGGGCGCAGGACGGCGAGCAGGTCGAGCGCCCGCTCGAGGCGCGTGTGCCGCAGCGCGAAGTCGCGCGCCGAGATCGCCGGCCCGAAGCGGTCGTAGAACCAGCGCGTGAGGCCGAGCCGTGCGTGCACGGCGTCCCAGCCCAGCCGCTCGATCGCGAGCTGGTGGAGGCGCAGCTTGCGCGCATGGAACAGGCCGAGCATCTCCACGCCCGCGAAGTGGCGGTCGCACAGCGCGCGGAACTCCTCCGGCCGGTACTCGCGCAGGTGCCACGGATTGCCGGAGCGCGCCTCCCCCTCGGGCGCCAGGGTGAGCACGTTGGGCGTGGAGACGTAGACGACGCCGCCCGGCCCGACGAGGTCGCGCAGCCGCGCCATCACCGCGTCGGGGTCCTGCACGTGCTCGATCGTCTGGAGGAAGACGACGCAGTCGACGTCCCCGGTCCAGGTCTCGATCATGTCGCGCTCGAAGGACACGCGCTCGCCCGTGTACTTCAGCCGCGCGTGCTCGTGGGCCTCCGGGTTCGCGTCGACGCCGACGACGGAGACGGCGGTCCGGCCGAGCACCGCCGAGCCGTAGCCCTCCCCGCACGCGAGGTCGACGACCCGGCGCCCGTGCGCGCGGCGCGCGATCCACTCGTAGACGACGAGGTGGCGCCGGAACCAGTAGTTCTCCTCGGGCACGTCGGGCAGCGTGCGCTCGCCCGTGAGGTGGAGCGGCGGGACGCCGGGCGGCTGGTCGCGCTGGCGATGAAGCTCCGCGGGCATGGGGCCCCGCCAACGCTAGCGGCGCGCCGCGTCAGCCCACGATCGCCCGGTAGCGCGCGATCGCGCGCTCCCGCTCCCGCTTGTGGTCGACGATCGGCGCCGGGTAGTCACGCCCGATCACGCAGCGCGCCGCGGCCTGC
The DNA here is from genome assembly GCA_035563395.1 of Solirubrobacteraceae bacterium. GTDB lineage: Bacteria > Actinomycetota > Thermoleophilia > Solirubrobacterales > Solirubrobacteraceae > DASQMT01. The sequence goes on along the minus strand of DATMVH010000486.1, from coordinate 719 downwards.
TCGGCGTCCGTCATGGTCCACGGCTCGGCGAGGCGCTCGAGCGGCACCGCGCGCAGCTCGGGACACCAGCGGCGGACGTACGCCCCGTCGGGGTCGTGCCGTCGCTGCTGCGCGCCCGGGTTGTAGAGGCGGTGGAAGTACGGCTGCGGGTCCACGCCGATCGACGTCGTCCACTGCCAGTTGCCGTTGTTCTGCGCGACGTCCCCGCAGAGCAGGTGGCGCATGAAGTGCGCCTCTCCCAGCCGCCAGTCGAGGTGCAGGTCCTTGGTGAGGAACGACGCCGCGACCAGCCGCGCGCGGTTGTGCATCCAGCCCCGCTGCCGCAGCTCGCGCATCCCCGCGTCGACGACGGGAAAGCCGGTGCGGCCCTCGCGCCACGCGTCGAAGGCCTCCGGGTCGTCGGACCACGTCAGCTCGTCGAACTCGGGCTTGTGGGGGTGGCGGGCGTTGCGCGGATGGTGCAGCAGCACGTGGGCGTAGAAGTCGCGCCACGCGAGCTGGCGGACGAACGCCTCGGCCCCCGCCCCGCCGCGGCGGCGAGCGCGTTCCTCGGTCTCGCGCGCCGAGAGGCAGCCGAAGCGGAGGTAGGGCGAGAGCTCGGACGTCCCGCCGGCGAGCCGGTCGCGCCGATCGGCGTAGGCGTCGACCGGCCCGTCGAGCCAGCGCCGCAGCCGCTCGCGCGCGGCGGGCTCGCCGGGCGCGCACGGCTCCGTCGCCTC
>DATMVH010000485.1:0-3069 GCA_035563395.1 Solirubrobacteraceae bacterium | reverse complement strand
CGGCACGCTCGGGCGCTTGTCGCTCGACGTTCGCGACGCGCTCGCCGGCACCGCGCAGCTGCTGCGCTCGCTCGGGCACGAGGTGGTCGAGCGCGAGCTCCCGTTCGGGCCCCGGGACGCGCGGGTGATCCTCGGGCTGATGTTCCGCGGCATCCGCGACCTCGTCGCCGAGGTCGAGCAGCCGCAGCGCCTCGAGCGCCGCACGCGCGCGCTCGCCCGTCCCGGCGCGCTCGTCTCCGACCGGCGGGTGGAGAAGCTCCTCGCCCGCGAGAAGGCGCTCGCCTCGCGGCTGGCCGGGGCGTTCGCCGAGCACGACGTCTGGCTCACGCCCGTGCTGTCGAGGCCGCCGGCGCGGGCGGGGATCATGGAAGGCCGCGGCGCCACCGTCACGTACCTGTGGGAGAGCGGCTACGCGCCGTTCTGCATCTTGTGGAACTCGACCGGCCAGCCCGCCGCGTCCGTTCCGGCGGGCTGGACGGCCGACGGGCTGCCGCTCGCGGTGCAGCTCGTGGGGCGGCCGTACGACGAGACGACGCTGCTCTCGCTGTCCGCGCAGCTCGAGGCGGCGCGGCCCTGGGCGGACCGCTGCCCGCTCGTGTCGTAGGACGCAAACCCGAAGGTCGGGGGGTTGCACGACGCAACCGCGCAGCTGCGGCGCGTGCCGCTGCTATCGAAGACGGGGATGGTCGCTGCGCTCCCGCTCTTCGGCGCCTTCGTCGTCGGTCTCGGCAGCCGCCGCCGGTTGCGGCGGCACTTCCCCGTGCTCTTCCGGATCCAGTTCGTCGGCGTGGCCGTGCTGGCCGTGCTCGCGGGCTGGAGCTTCGAGGTGAACGTGCGCAACGTGGGCGCGGTCGGCGTGCTGCTGGTCGCCCAGGTGGGCGCCGTGATCCTGGCCGCGACGCTCTTCCGCGCCCGCTCGGACGGCCCGCTGCTCGCCTTCGCGATGTACGGCAACCCGGTCTTCTGGTCCGCGCCGGTCGCCGTGGCCACCCTGGGCACGGAGGCGGCGGCGTTCCTCGTCGCCTACGACATGCTCACCCAGCCCCGGATCGCGCTCGCCGTCAAGCTCATGCGCAGCCGCGCGCCCGTGGAGCAGTCGAAGCGCAGCGCGCTCGCGGACTACGCGCCGACCGCCGGCGCGCTGTCCGGCTTCCTGCTCGGCCTCGTCGTGGCGCCGCCGGGCGGGATCGCCACCGTGGTCGCCCTGCTCGGCGTCGCGCTGGGCGCCTTCGGCTCCCTGCTGCTCGGCGTGGCGTGGCCGCGCGAGTGGGTCGGCCGCGCGGCCGCGCGGGTCTCCCTGCGCGGACTGGGGCTTCACCTCAGCTTCGTGCCGTCCGTGCTGGCGCTCGTCACGCTCGCCGGCTTCGCCCTCCCCGACGCGGCGTGGCTCCTCGCCTTCAGTCCGCTGCCCGTGTCGCTGGTCGCCTTCGCGCGGCTCTACGGCTACTCGACGCGCACGGCCGCCACCGGCTTCGCCCTGAGCATCGTGCTCGCCATCCTCCTGCTGCCCGCCGCGCTCGCCCTGGGCGGGTAGCCCGCCCGGCGTTTGCCCGCCGCGGCGCGAGGGCACCGGACCGAGATCGCGCGCGGGAACACGACGGAGGAACGATGGGACGACTGGTGCACCTGGCCGACGTGCCGACGACGGACATCCCGGCGGGGCGCTGGCAGCAGCTCAACGAGCGGCTCGGCATCCGCGCCTTCGGGATCAACGCGGTGCTGATGGACCCGGACGACGGCTCGGACATCGAGCACGACGAGGCCGACGGCGGCCACCAGGAGGTCTACGTCGTGGTCTCCGGGCGCGCGGGGTTCCGCCTGGGCGACGCGGAGGTCGAGGCGGGCCCCGGCGACGTCGTGGCCGTCCCCGACCCCGCCGAGACCCGCGACTACTGGGCGCTCGAGCCCGGCACGCGCATCGTCTGCCTCGGCGCCAAGCCGGTGCAGGAGCACCCGTACGGGGAGTGGATCGAGCGCGACGCGGCCGCCTGACGGCGGCGCTACGCCGCGACGGCGTGCGGCGCGACGGCCGCGCTGCAGGCGGCGGCGACGAGCGCGCCGAACAGCGCGGCGTGCTCCGGCCGGTGCGTGAGCAGCTCGGCGTGCCACTGCACGCCCAGGGCGAAGCGCGCGGCCGGGTCCCACAGCGCCTCGACCGTGCCGTCCGGCGCGGTGGCGGCCACCTCGAGCCCGCCGCCGAGCCGGTCGGCGGCCTGGTGGTGGAAGGAGTTCACCGCCAGCTCGCTCGACCCCGCGAGGCGGTGCAGGAGCGATTCGGGGGCGATCGAGACCGGGTGGGCGGGGACGAAGGCGTCGTGGCGCTGGCGGTGCTCGAGCTCCGTGCGGTCCGGCAGATGCTGGTGGAGCGTGCCGCCGCGGACGAGGTTGAGCGCCTGCATGCCGCGGCAGATGGCGAGCACCGGCAGGTCGCGCTCGAGCGCGCCCGCGAGGAGCGCGAGCTCGTAGCGGTCGGACACGGCGTCGACGTCCGGGCCGAGCTCGGGGTGGCGCGCCTGCCCGTAGACGGCCGGGTCGAAGTCCGGCCCGCCGCTCAGCAGCAGCCCGTCGAGGCGGTCGAGCAGCGCCGCCGTGTCGTCCGTGTAGCCGTGCGCCGGCAGGACGACCGCGAGGCCGCCCGCGTCCTGGACGGCCTGGGAGTAGGAGAGCCGGAGCGCGAGCCGCTGCGGCGCCCGGTCACGCGCGCTGCGGCCCGGGGTCGCCGCGAGCACCGGCGACTCGCCCGCGGTCAGCTCGTGCGTGACGATGCCGATCAGCGGCGGTGCGGCGGGCGCGCCGAACCGGCGGCCGCCGGACGGCGCGGGCCGGAGCGGGACGACGGCGCCGCGGTGCGGGGAGGCGGTGGAGTGGGGGCGTGTCCGGCGGATGATGGGCACAGGATTACTTCGGCAGCGCGCGCAGACCATGGAGGTCCCCGTCCGGACTCCGGTGGCGGACCGCACTCGTCCGGGCGGCGCACCGGCACGCGGTGACCGGCGGTCGCCCGCACCCGCGCGCGTCCGGTCAGCGCCCGTTGAGGCCGAGCAGGCGCTCGAGCCGGGGCGGCGCGGG
>DATMVH010000484.1:0-2491 GCA_035563395.1 Solirubrobacteraceae bacterium | reverse complement strand
CTGGTGACCCCTCCGCCGAGCAGCTCCCCGCGGCGGCGAGACGACCGGGGGATCCTCGTCGCCGCGCCGGCGCCCGAGGGAGCGCCGGCGGGCGCTCCCGTCAGGCGGTCCCGAGGCGCGGCGCCCGGTCGCGACGGTCCGCCCGGCGCTCCGCGGAACGGCCGGCGTCCGGTTCCTGTAGAAGCCCGCCGATGCACCCGAAGCGCTTCGCCGAGGTCCGGGGTCGCCGCATGGCCTACGTCGAGGCCGGCAGCGGCGAGCCGGCCTTCGTGCTCCTCCACGGCAACCCCACGTCGTCGTTCCTGTGGCGCGACGTGATCCCCGCGCTCGAGCCGGCCGGCCGCTGCGTCGCGCCCGACCTGATCGGCATGGGCGACTCGGACAAGCTCCCGCACTCGGGCCCGGACGCGTACTCGTTCGCCGAGCACCGGGAGTACCTCGACGCCGTGCTCGACGCCTTGGAGCTCGGCGACCGCGTGGTGCTCGTGCTGCACGACTGGGGCTCCGCGCTCGGCTTCGACTGGGCGCGGCGCCACGCGGAGCGCGTGGCGGGGATCGCCTACATGGAGGCGATCGTCCGGCCGTGGACGTGGGACGAGTGGCCCGAAGCCAGCCGCCGGATCTTCCAGGGCTTCCGCTCGGACGCCGGCGAGGAGCTGATCCTCGAGCGCAACCTGTTCGTCGAGCGGGTCCTCCCCGGTTCGGTCCTTCGGACGCTCACCGACGACGAGATGGCGGAGTACCGCCGGCCGTTCGCCCGCCCGGGCGAGGACCGCCGTCCGACGCTGAGCTGGCCGCGCCAGCTGCCGATCGACGGCGAGCCGGCGGACGTCGTGGAGGTGGTGCGCGCCTACGGCGAGTGGCTCGCCGCGAGCGACGTCCCGAAGCTGTTCGTGAACGCCGACCCCGGCGCCATCCTCGTCGGCACGGCGCGCGAGTTCTGCCGCACGTGGCCGCACCAGACGGAGATCACCGTCGCCGGCCGGCACTTCTGCCAGGAGGACTCGGGGCCCGAGATCGGGCGCGCGATCGCCGAGTGGGCGCCTAGAGCTTGAGCAGCAGGAACGTGTTGACGACGAACACGACCGCGAACAGGATCGTCCAGCGGTCGAGGTTGCGCTCCATGAGCGAGCCGCCCGTCGTCCCGCCCGCGGTGCCGACGCCGAAGGCGCCGGACATGCCGGCGTCCTTCCCGGAGTGCAGCAGGATCAGGAAGATCAGCCCGACGGCGATGAAGACCTGGAGGACCGCGAGGACGGAGTACATCGGCGACCCAGCGTAGTACACCGGGGAGCGTTGTGGCCGGGGCGGGCGCCACCACCCCGGCCACGCTCCGGCCCGCCCCGCACGTCCGTGCGCGTGAGCGACGCCGTCAGTCCGTAGAACGCTCGGCGAGCGCGGAGGTTGGTGAGTTCTCCTCGACCTCGTCGAGGCGGCGGAGGATCTCCACCGCCTCGCGCCGCAGGACCCGGTCCTGCGCGCGCCAGTCCGGCTCGGCGAGCTTGCCCGTGCGGTAGTCGAGCTCCGCCTCGCGGATCTCGCGGTACTTCGCGTCCCGGGCCGCCTGCAGCGCCGAGCGCTCGGCGTCCTCGGCGGCGTCGAGCGCCGCCGCGCGCCCCCGACGCAGCGGCGCGGCGACCATCGCCACCGCGAAGACGAGCAGCGCCGCGACGAGCAGGATCTCCATCTACGCGCGGGTGAGCTCGCGCGCCACCCGCGCGGTGTACGCGGCGGCGACCGGGCGCGGCGCGGCCGTCCGCGACGGCCACAGGCAGACGAGCCCGCCGATGAACACCACGATCGCCCCCACCCAGATCCACGTCACGAGCGGCGAGGCGATCATGCGGAACGTCGCGGGCGGCGGGTTGCGCGCATAGGAGCCGGCGAGCCCGTCGAGCGCCTGCGCGAGCAGCGGCTCCCGGGCCTCCGCCGGCAGGTCGGCGATCCGCGAGAACACCCGATCGCCCTCCTCCACCTGCTCGCGCAGCCGGGCGACGTCGGGCGAGATCGCCGTCCAGACGTCCTGCCGCCAGCCCGCCAGCAGGCCCACCTCACTCGTCGCCTCGCCCTCGAAGAAGCGCGAGATCGGCCCCAGGCTGGGGTCCGTGCTGGGGAAGTAGGACTTGTACGTGTGGAGCGTCTCGGCCTCGCCGTCGCCGCGCCGCACGCGCAGGCGCGCGCCGAGGTCGATCCGCTCGAGCCGCCCGTTGTCCGCCGCGACGAGCCGCGCGGTCGGCCCCTCGTACGCGATCGCGTAGCCGTCGACCCGCTCCGTCTGGCCGGGCCGCAGCTGCACCAGCCGCTGATCCTGGAACGCCGACGACGCCGCGATGCCGACGAACAGCACGGCGATCCCCGCGTGCACGATGTAGCCGCCGTAGCGGCGCCGGTTGCGCCGGATCACGGCGAGGACCGCCGCTGGCAGCGAGTCGCGCGACATCGCGCGCCGCGCGCGCACGCCGCGCCACAGCTCCTGCCCGACGGCGGCGAG
>DATMVH010000483.1:0-2429 GCA_035563395.1 Solirubrobacteraceae bacterium | reverse complement strand
CGCAGGGCGCCGAGGGCAGCTGCGCCGAGGCCTGCGGCTGTGGGTCCGGTGTCGGCGGCGTCGGCGATGGCGAGCCAGGCGCCGTCGCGGTTCTCGACGAAGTCGAACCAGTCGCCCCCGACCTCGTAGCTGGGCAGCAGGGCTCCGGCGAGCTGGCCACCGGCGATCCGCGCAACGCGTGGCGGGAAGAGGTTCTGCTGGATCTCCGCCGCAGGAGTCGTGGGCTTGCGCCGGCGGGCGGCCTCGATCGCGTCGGTGTAGTCGTTGGCGAGCTCGATCGCGGCGGCGCCCTGCCTGGCGATGTCTTCCAGTGAGCTCACGGGTGTTCCGATGCACAGCAGCAGGCCGGTGACGCGGCCGCGGAGCCAGAGCGGCTCGGCGACGCAGCCGGGCAGGCGCTCGCGCAGCCGGGCGTAGAACGCCGGCAGGCCTTCGGGAACGATCTCCGGTCCGAGCGCGGGCGGGGCGTCGAGCCGTTCCGGGAACTCGTCGGACCCGGCGAGCCGGAGCAGGTGCGACCCGTCGATGTCGACGACGTAGAGCGCGACGGCGACGCCCGCGGCCCGCCGGGCCTCGGCGACGAGCTGGTCGGCGACGAGGTGCGGCGGGACCTCGTCGAGGACGCGGGTGACTTCCAGGGCCAGCGGCCGGTCGCGGCCGAGCTGGCCCGGGGACTGGAAGGGCAACGTCGCCACGCGCCCCTGCGGCGCGGCGGGCACGTCCGCGCGCACCCGCGGCGGGCGCTCGGCGAGCGCTCGGTCGAGCGCCTCGCGCGTGGGGAAATGGCGGTACAGCGTCGAGCGTCCGACGCCGGCGGCGGCAGCGATCTCGATCATGCTCACGCGCCGGTCGCCGGACAGTGCCGTCGCGGCGTCGAGGATCCGCTGCCGCCGCGCCGCGGCGTCCGACCGCGGCGCGGCGCGCGGGGTGGGCTCGCCGGCGCCGGGGCTGTAGTGCTGCGCGTCCATGCCTGAGAGGACGGGTACCCGCAGCGCGCCAGGAGGCCTCGGACGAGAAACGCATGTCCCGTGAGGCACAGGACCTGTCCCGGTTGTCCCGTCAACCGGTTAGTGAGGTTCCCGACTGGGTACATATCTCGGCGATCTGTCCCGTGTTGCGGGGCAACCGGGTCGAGAGGAGAGATCCCGTTGACGGAGATCACCGCACCCTGCGCGCGCGGGCGGCTCGATGGCTGAGCACGGCACGCGCGGCGATCCACGCGACCGCCCGATCTCGGAGCTCATGCGCGACCTCGCCGATCAGACGACGTCGCTCGTCCGCAAGGAGTTCGAGCTCGCGAAGCTCGAGCTGTCGGAGAAGGGGCGAAAGGCGGGCATGGGCGCGGGGATGTTCGCCGCCGCCGCGCTCTTCGGAGCCGGCGCCTTCGCGACGCTCACGACGTGCCTGATCCGGCTGCTCGACACCGTCGTCGCCGCATGGCTGTCGGCGCTGATCCTCACCGTCGTGTACGCGGCGATCGCCGCCGCGGTCGCGCTGCGCGGCAAGAAGCAGGTCCAGCAGGCGACCCCGCCGATGCCGGCGCGAGCGGTGGACTCGACGAAGGAGGACGTGGAATGGATCAAGACCCGGGCCAGGTCGGGGCGCGGCGAGTGACCGCGGAGGGCGGCGAGGAGCCGACGCCGGAGCAGCTTCGAACCGAGATCGAGCAGACCCGCGCGGAGCTCGGCGACACGGTCGAGGCCCTCGCGGCCAAGAGCGACGTCAAGACCCGCGCGCGCGAGAAGGCGGACGAGTTCAAGCGCACGGCGACGTCGAAAAAGGACGAGCTGGTCGCCAAGGCGAAGGGCGCCACGTCCGGCACCGGCGGCTCGGCCGGATCGGCGCCCGAGACGTCCGCCGGCTCGGACGCCGGCACTCCGGGGCGCGCCGATGCGGCGCGCTCCGCGGCGACGTCCGCGCTCGACGCGTTCAAGGCCACGGCGCAGCGCAACCCGGTGCAGACGGCCGCGGTCGGCGCGTTCCTCGGCGGCATCCTCGTCGGCCGCGGGCTCGGCCGCCGCTGAGAGAGGAACGGCGGATGCCCGGCTGCACCGAACGGGGACACCGTGAAGGTCGCCTACATGCCGTTCGGCATCGTCTTGCCGCTGCAGATGGGGTCGTCGATCGCTACGCGCGCCGCGGCTTCGCCGCCCTGGCCGGCACGTGGCCCGGCGGGGAGCGCCCCGAACCCGAGTGACCGCGACGGACGGAGACGCGCATGGCGAGCACAGAGCCCTCCTCGATCGTCGAACGCCTGCTCGACGACGAGTACGTCCACGAGCAGTTCGCGGCCGGCGGCGCCCGCCTCCGCGACGCTTACCGCCGCGCCCGGCGGCTGCCCGGCCACAAGGCCGTGCAGGACCCGACCCTCTACGACCACGTCCGCGGGGCCGTGGCGGCGCTCACGGCGGCCGGGCGCCGCCTGGCCG
>DATMVH010000482.1:0-3473 GCA_035563395.1 Solirubrobacteraceae bacterium | reverse complement strand
GCCGCGGCGCGCGTCCGCGCCGACGAGCGTGAAGCGGTCCGTGCGGTCGATCACGTGCATCCCGAGGTGCTCGCACAGGAACGCCGCGAGTGCGTCGCGGTCGCCGACCCACACGGCGACGTGGTCCAGCGACGTGGGAGCGATCGGGGCCACGGCTAGTTCAGCGACGGGTCGACCGGCATCGTGGACAGGAGCGCGAAGCGGCGGCCCTTGCGCTTCAGGACGGCGGCCCAGAGACCCTCCGGGTCCTCCGTGAAGACCTCCTCGCGCCGCGGCGGCTCGACGATCCAGGCGTCCTCCGCGAGCTCGTCCTCCAGCTGCCCGGGCCCCCAGCCCGCGTGGCCGGCGAACACCCGCGCGCGGCGCACCGCGGTCGCGACGGCATCCGTGTCGCCGAAGTCGCCCGGAACGAAGCCCAGGTCGGGCTCGACCAGCACGACCGCCTGCGAGGGGTCGCTCCACTCCGCCAGCACGATCACGCCCGTCGGCGCCACCGGGCCGCCGACCATGAGCGGCGCGCCCGGCTCCGCGAGCCAGTCGAGGTCGGGAACGGCGTCGGAGACCGTGCTGGTCGACGGCCGGTTGAGGACGAGGCCCATGGCGCCGTCCTCCGTGTGCTCCGTGATGAGGATGACCGTGCGCCGGAAGTTCGGGTCGAGCAGGGTGGGCCCGGCGATCAGGAGCTTGCCGCGCAGCGACTCCATGGTCACGCGGCCTGGAGGTCGCGGACGGGCTCGATCCCCCAGCGCGCGGCGACGTCCGCGAGCTCGGGCGTGAGCGCCCAGCGGTCCGGCCGCGGCTCGCCCTCGTGGTCGGGCGCCGCGCCCTTGAGCGTCATGGTGCCCGTGTTGTCGCCGACGGCCCGGATCGCGGCGACGTCGTCGGGGGAGAGCGGGTTCTCCGCCGCAAGGGCCGCGAGCTCCGCCCGCTTGGCCTCGACCGGCCGTGCGCCCGGCCCGGGCTCCTGGATCAGCGTCGGCGCGACGCAGCGCACCGGCGCGTGCGCGAGGTTCCACTGGCAGGCCAGCTGCAGCATCGAGAGGCCGTGGCGCTCGGCGATCGGCCGCAGCCGCTCGAGCTTCTCGCGCCCGGCCTCGACCCAGCCGGACGGGCGGAAGCTGCGGTGGTCCCACGCCGGGAACGGATGACCGGGCAGCACGTCGTCGTGGAAGAGGCCGCCGTAGTCGACGACGCGGGTGATGAGCTGGACCCCGTGGTGGCGCGCGGCGTCGAGCGCCAGCTCGCCCGGCCACGGCTCCAGCGGGTTCAGGATGATCATCGCCCAGTCGATCAGCTCGCCGAAGCGCTCGAAGCAGGCGAGCAGGTCCAGGGTGAACCCGTTCGCCGGGCCCGGCGCGACGCCGAGCCGCCGGGCGAGGCCGGCGTCGCGCAGCGCGGCCATCCCGTCCCACACCGCGTCGCTCGTGTAGCCCGTGGAGTCCGGGTTGTGGAGGAGGAGCAGGTCGAACGCGCCGGCGCCGATGCGGCGCAGCGACGCCTCCGCCGCCATCCGCAGGTAGCCGGCGTAGTCCTCCGGGCCGCGCAGCCGCGCGTCCGTGAAGCGGGGAAAGCCCTTGGCGCCCTCGCGCCGGCCGGCGTAGAAGTCGTGCCCCACCGCGCCGACGAGGCAGTACTCGTCGCGCGGCACCCCGGCGAGCGCGCGGCCGAGCAGCGCGTCGGCCTCGCCCGCCCCGTAGGCGTCGGCGGTGATGACGGTGCGGATGCGGCCGTCCGGGCGCAGCAGCCGCGCGAGGCGCTCGTCGTCGAGCGGCTCGCCGAAGTGCATGAAGCGCCCGCCGCTCCAGGTGCCCACGGCGGTTCGGGTGGGGTCCGGCATGGGCCAGATGGTACGCGCCCGCGACCAATAGCCTGCGCGGCCATGGACTGCCGGCTCGGCGTGCTCGCCTTCGGCGACTCGATCACGAACGGCGGCGGGGAGCTGCAGTGGGGCGTCGCGCTGCAATCCTGGGCGCTGTGGACGGCGCGGGGCCTCGGCCTGCCGTTCACGACCTATGCCGTCGACGGCGCGCGGGCCGCCGACGTGGCCGGCGCGCAGCTCGCCGCCTTCGCGGCGAGCGCCGCCCGAGCGGACGCCCGCTACGACGTCGGCTGCTTGTACGCGGGCGTCAACGACGTGCGCGCGCCGGACTGGGATCCCGGCGCCTTCGAGCGGGACCTGCGGACGGCGCTCGCCTTCCTGGCCGCGCGCTGCGACCGGACGCTGGCCTGCACGATCCCGCTCGACCTCGGGCGCCCGCGCGCCGGGGCGCGCGTCCCGGAGGCCAACGCGGCGATCCGGCGGGCGAGCACGGACCATGGCGCGCTGGTCGTCGCGCTCGAGGACTTCGGCGCCCGCAACCGCGTGATGGTCGACGCCGTCCACCCGACCGCGTTCGGCCAGATCGAGCTCGCGGAGCGCGCGCTCCGCGTGCTCGCCGCGGACGGGCTCCCGCCGCGCGTTCGCCCGAGCACGCTGATCGCCTACGAGACCACGCCCTGGCGCCGGCTGCGCGGCGACGCGACGTACGTCTACCGGCAGGCCAAGCAGGCCGCGCGCATCGCCGCCGCCGGCGCGCGCATCCGCCGCCGCGCGGGCTGACCGTCCCTCAGCGCAGGCGATGCAGGCCGAGCGCGGGCGTGCGTCGCAGGAGCAGCCACGAGAGCCAGATCCCGACCGCGAACAGGGGGATCCCCATGGCCACGCGCGCGACGCCCAGCGCGACGACGGCGCCGGCGAGGTAGAGCGGCAGCTGGACGGCGAGCCGCAGCGAGAACAGGCCGACCCAGACCCAGCTCGCCCGCGTGTAGGCCCGGACCTGCTCCGGGTCCTTGCGCCACTCCATCCCCCGGTTGGCGACCGCGTTGAGCAGGACGCCGAGCAGCGGCCAGCGGACCGCGATGGAGACGGCGTAGGCGAGCGCGTAGCCGGCGTTCGCCAGCAGCCCGGGAACGAAGAAGTCCTCCGCGCGGCCGGTTCTCGAGACGACGTACGCCGAGAGCCCGAGCCCGGCGAGCCCGGCGAGGGCGAACTGCGGCGTCTGGCCGCGGGCGAGCCGGGCCACGCCGAAGACGACGCCCAGCGCGACCGCCACGACGACCGCCGTCCGGGTCTCCTGCCCCGAGACCGTGTAGGCCACGACGAAGGCGGCGCTGGGGATCACGGACTCGGCGATGCCGAGCGGGCCGCCGAGCGACTCGAGCAGCGGCGGAGGGCCGTCCTGCGGCTCCGTGGTCACGCGCCGTCCGGCCTCCGCTGATCCGCCTGGTTGAAGGTCGCAGCCATGGGATGTACGGTACTGGTCCGGTGAACGAACCAATGATCTCCTGATCCCGTCCGGTGAGATGACCACCTTCGCCCCGCTCGACCGTCCGCAGCGCTACGAGCGGATCGCCGCCCGGCTCGGCGCCGACATCGTCGCCGGGCGGCTGGCGCCGGGCGAGCGGCTGCCGTCCGAGCGCGAGCTCGCACGCCG
>DATMVH010000481.1:0-5737 GCA_035563395.1 Solirubrobacteraceae bacterium | reverse complement strand
CATGGCGCCGGGCACGAACAGGGCGCTCAAGGTCACCACGGCGCCGACCGCCCCGGCGGCCACGAGCGTCCCCTGCGTCCCGATGACCGCGGTCACGGGGCCCGTGAGGGCGAACGAGAGCGGGAGCAGGCCGATCGAGATGAGCCAGTCGAGGCTCGACACGCGCCCGAGCATGGCGCCGGGCACGTGGCGCTGCTTGGCCGTCGCCCAGATGATCGTGCCCGCCGTCTCCAGCGCGTTGAAGACGAGGCTCGCGAGCATGAGCTGCCACACCGCGCCGGCCACGCCGTAGCCCGCCACGGCCAGCGTCGCGAGCGTCCAGGCGACGTACATGACGGTGATGTCGCGCCGCGGCAGGCCGCGGCGGCCGATCAGCACGGCGCAGCCCACCGACCCGAGGCCGCCCGCGGCGAAGACGATGCCGAGCTCCGTGGCGCTGCCGCCGAGCTCCTCCTTGACCACGAGCGGGAGGAGCACCTCGACGGGGCCCATGAAGCACAGATACGCGATCGCGGCGCTGACGAACGTCGCCCACAGCCACGTGTGGCGGCGGACGTACCGCCAGCCCTCGCGCAGGTCGCCGGCGACGGTGGCGCCGGCCGGCACGGGCTTGCGCGCGCCGCGGCGCATGGCGAGCAGCGCCGCGGCGGAGACGAGGAAGGACGCGGCGTCGAGCGCGAAGGCCACGCCGGCGCCCAGCGCGCCGACCATGACGCCGCCGACCGCCGGCCCGGCCAGCCGCAGGGCGAGCGGCCGCACGATCTGCTCGAGCGCGTTGGCCTGCGCGAGCTGCGCGGGCGGGATGAGCTCCGGGACGATGGCGTCGAAGGCCGGCGCGAAGAACGCCGCGCCGGTGCCGTAGGCGACGACGAGCACGACGACGTGCCACAGCTCGAGCGAGCCGGTGAGCGTGAGCAGCGCGAGCAGGCCGACGGCCGCGGCGCGCGCGACGTCGGCGGCGAGCATGATCCGCCGCCGGTCCAGCCGGTCGCTCGCCACGCCGCCGATGAGGAGGAAGACGATCGTCGGCACGGTCATGGCGATGCCGACGAGGGACATCGCGGTCGGGCCGTCCGACATCGCGTAGACCTGCCAGGCCAGGGCGACGAGGAACGCGCCGTCGCCGAGCAGCGACACGCACGCGCCGCTCCACAGCAGCCGGAAGTCGCGGTGGCGCAGCGGCGCGAGCAGCCCTTGGCGCGACACGCCGCCGGCGCGGTCCAGCCCTTCGTGGCTATGCAGCATCGAGCGCGCGCCGGCGGGCGTCGACCAGATAGGCGAAGACCGCGTCCTCGTCCATCGGCGCGGCGAACAGGTAACCCTGCCCGAGGTCGCAGCCGAGGTCGCGGAGCTGCTCCCACTGCTCGACGCGCTCGATGCCCTCCGCGACCACCTCGAGGTCGAGCGTCGCGCCCAGCGCGACGACGGCGTTCGCGAGGTCGGCGGCCTCGGGGGAGGCGCCGGCGGCGAGGAACGAGCGGTCCATCTTCAGCACGTCGACGGGGAACTTGCTCAGGTAGCTCAGCGACGAGTAGCCCGTGCCGAAGTCGTCCAGCGCGAGCCGGACGCCGAGCTCCTTGAGCTCGCACAGCCGCTGCACGGCGTGCTCCGTGTCGGCCATGAGCACCGTCTCGGTGATCTCGAGCGTCAGCCGCGCCGGGTCGAGGCCGGACTCGGTCAGCGCGTCGCGGACGTCGGCCACGATGTCGCTCTGGTGGATTTGCTTGAGCGAGAGGTTGATCGAGATCGACGGCGCCTCGCCCGGCATCGCCTCCACCACGCGCTGCGCGTGGCGGCAGCCCTCGCGCAGCACCCAGCGGCCGATCGGCACGATCAGCCCCGTCTCCTCCGCGAGCGGGACGAACTGGTCCGGCGGCACCATCCCGCGCTCCGGGTGGTTCCAGCGCAGCAGCGCCTCGACGCCCGCCACGCCGCCGTCCTCCAGCCGCACGACGGGCTGGTAGTAGAGCTCGAGCTGGCCGTTCGTGATCGCGCGCTGAAGGTCCGTGCGGAGCTCGAGGCGCGCGAGCACGCCCTCGTGCATCTCCGGCTCGAACAGGCGATAGCCGCCCTTGCCGTCCCGCTTGGCGATGTACATCGCCGCGTCGGCGTCGCGGATCATCTCCTCGGCCGTCGCGTCGCCATCCGGGCCGGCCACGGAGATGCCGACGCTGCAGCGCAGCGAGATCTCCTTGTGGCCGGCGCGCAGCGGCACGGACAGGGCTTCCACCACGCGCTGCGCCGTGTCGGCGGCCTGGCGGCTCGCGCCGACGTCCTCGAGCAGGATCGCGAACTCGTCGCCGCCGAAGCGGGCGGCGGTGTCCGCGCCGCGGATGCTGCCGTCCAGGCGGCGGGCGACCTCGATCAGGACCTCGTCGCCGGCCGCGTGGCCGAGCGAGTCGTTGATCTCCTTGAAGTCGTCGAGGTCGAGGAAGAGCACCGCGCAGCCGTGCTGATCGCGGCGCGAGCGGATGATCGCGTGACGGACGCGCTCGGCGAACAGCGCGCGGTTCGCGAGGCCGGTGACCGCGTCGTGGAAGGCCTGATGCGTGAGCTGGGCCTCGAAGGCCTTGCGCTCGCTGACGTCGCGGGCGTTGAGGACGAGCCCGCCGACGTGCTCCTCGTCGAGCAGGTTCGTCATCAGGATCTCGAACTGGCGCGTCTCGCCGTCCTTGTGGACGAGCGTGCACTCGACCGCCTGCAGGGCGTCGCCGCCGCCGGTGACGGCGCCCTCGACGAGCTGCAGCAGCCGGGAGCGGTCGGCGAGGGCGACGAGGTCGCTGAACAGCGTGCCGACCACCTCCTCGGGCGCGTAGCCGAGCACGCGCTCGATCGAGGGGCTCTGGTAGTTGACGCGACCATCCGGCCCGAGCACGGTGATGAGGTCGCTGGAGTGCTGGACGAGCGACCCGAAGCGCGCCTCGCTGCGGCGCCGGTGGACCTCCTCGCTCAGCGCCGCCCGGTCGAGCGCCAGGGCGATCTGCGTGGCGAGCGCGCGCAGCGACTCCTGCACGGCGGCGTCCTCGACCCCGGGGCCGGAGACGACGAGCAGCGCGTGGGCGCTGCGCTGCGGCGCCATGTCGACGACGAGCGCGCGATGGCGGGCGCCGGGGAGGCCGAGGCGGGTGCGCGTCGTGGCGTCCAGGCGCACCACGCCGCCCTCGCCGTCGCCGGCCGCGAGCCCCAGCTCCCGCGGCGCGACCACCACGGCGGCGCTCCCCGGGCCGGCGAGGTCGCGCGCCGAGGCGATCGCCACGCGCTCGATCTCCTCGCCCGCCGTCGCGCCGACGAGCGCGGCGCCGGCCGAGCTCAGCGTCCGCTCGCGCCCGAGCGAGCGCTCCTGCTGGCGCACGAGGCCCGCCATGCGGAGGACCACGAGGCCGAACAGCGTCGCCGACGCGGCGGTGACGACCGCCATGTCGAGGTCGCCGCGCTTGAGGTCGTTGACGAGCTCGAAGGCGGGCGCGACGAGCGACGCGCAGCTCAGGACCGCGAGGCGGAAGCGCGTGAGGATGGTCTCCCGCGCATGCCCCCGGTGCTCCATCCGCGCCATCGACGGATGCAGGGCGGCGGCGCCCCAGAGGAGGTAGAAGCCGAGCCAGCCGAGGTCGAGCCAGAGCTGATGGCTGTACGTCCCGTTGAGGGTGAGGACGCCGTACACGAAGTCCGTGACGAGCAGGAGCACGATGCTCGAGCTGACGAGGTAGAACGACGTCTCGCGGCGGCCCGCGTCGAGCGCGAGCGGGATCGCGGCCGCGAGCAGGAGGACGTCGGCGATCGGATAGGCGACGGACACGGCCTTCGCCACGAACGTCATCTCGTCCATGTGGACGTACGGAGCGATGAGCGCCACCCACGAGGGGAGCGTGAGGCCGACGGTCAGGATCAGCGCGTCGATCAGCCGGCCGCTCTCGGCGCCGGCGCGCCGCCGGCGCGCGAGCATGAAGAGGCCCGCGACGAGCGCCGGGTAGACGAGCAGGTACGCGGCGTCGCCCGGCGAGGGGAACGGCACGTCCGCGTCGAGCAGCAGCCAGTAGCTGTAGGTGTAGAGGTCGCCGGCCCAGAACAGCACGAAGCCGATCGCGAACCACCGCCACGGGCCGCGGGACGCGGGCCGGTGCATGCGGACTCCGACGACGATCGCGAGGATCGGCGTGAGCCCGATGAAGTTCATCACCGGCGCGCTGCCGCGGAACGGCGGCAGCGTCACGTAGAGCAGGGAGAGCAGCGCGCCGACGCCCAGGTACGCCAGCCAGGCGTGCGCCGCGGCGGCGCGGCGAAGGGTGTCGGCGCGGCGGGTCACGCGACGAGCGCGAGTGGGTCGTGCGCGTCCGCGTGCTTGAGCTCGCCACGGGCGGCGAGCGCCTCGAGCGCCCTGATGAGGATGTCGACCTCACCGTCGGTGTTGGCCGCGGTGAGCTGGACGCGGAAGCCCACCTCGTCCTTCGGGACCAGCGGGTACGCCGCGAGCGTCACGTACACGCCCTGGTCGAAGAGGAACTGGCCGACGTCGGCGATGCGCGTGTGGTCGCGGATCGGGATCTCGACGATCGGCAGCCCGGACCGGTTCGGGGTGGCGATCCCCAGCCGGCGCAGCGCGTCGAGCACGCGCGCGGTGAGGCGGTGCAGCTCGGTGCGGATCGCGTCGCCGCGGCGCTCGTTGACCTCGAGGCCGGCCAGCACCGTGGCGAGCGAGGCGATCGGCGAGGGGCCGGAGTAGAGGTACGGCGGCGCGGCGACCTTCAGCAGCTGCTTGACCTCGGGGGAGCAGGCGATGAAGGCGAGCAGCGACGAGTAGGCCTTGGAGAAGCCGCCGACGAGGACGAGGTTGTCGTAGCTCTCCCCCGCGTGGCGCACGATGCTGTTGCCGCGCAGGCCGTACGGCGTCGGCTCGTCCGGGTGGCGCTCGCCGATGACGCCGAAGCCGTGGGCGTCGTCGACGTAGAGCAGCGCGCCGTGGCGGCGGGCGACCTCGGCGAACGCCGCGAGGTCCGGCGGGTTGCCGGTCATGGAGTTCACGCCGTCCATGCACACGAGCCGCGTGGGATCGGGCTCGTTGCGCATGAGCGCGTCGAGGTGGTCGGGGTCCTCGAAGCGGAACCGGCGCACCGCGGCGCCGCGGGCCTTGGCGACCTGGCAGCCGTCGTAGATGGTCTTGTGGGCGCGAGCGTCGAGGAAGATCGTCCCGGAGGCGGCGAGGAGCGGGATCACCGACATGTGGATGTGCGTGATCGTCGGCAGGACGAGCGAGTCCTCGCTGCCCAGCAGGGCGGTGAGCTTGGACTCGATCTCCTCGTAGAGGACCGGGCTGCCGAGCAGCCGCGACCAGCTGGGGTGCGTTCCCCACGCGTCGAGGTAGCCCGGGACCGCGTCGATGATCTCGCGGTCCAGGTCGAAGCCGAGGTAGTTGCAGGACGCGAAGTCGGCCAGCCAGTGGTCGCCGACGCGGATCATGCGGCCGTCGACCTCGTCGATGACCGCGTCCATCATCGGGTGCGAGGCGGTCAGCGCGGACAGGTCGGCGACGGTGGTCAGCCAGTGCTCGAGCCACGGCTTGCGGCCCGGCGCGGCGACGTTCTCCCTGCGCGCGGCGGCGGCGGGTGCGGTAGCTCGTCCCATGGCCCCTATATCGGTGGTTCGCGGCAGCCCTTGAGCCGCGGCGCGGCGCCGGGGCGCGGAATGCGCGGCGCCGCGGCGCGGAATGCGCGGCCTCAGCCCGAGACGACGGGCAGCAGCG
>DATMVH010000480.1:0-14146 GCA_035563395.1 Solirubrobacteraceae bacterium | reverse complement strand
GGCTGGACGCCGCGCGTGCGCGCGGGCACGGACATCTGGGGACGGGTCGCCGCATGACCGTCACGGAGCACTTCACGCGGGCACGCCCGTGGCTGCTGCGGCTCGCCTACAGCGAGCTCAGCGATGTCGGCGAGGCCGAGGACGTCGTCCAGGAGGCGTGGCTGCGGCTACAGCTCACGGACGCCGACGCGATCGAGAACCTCGACGCGTGGCTGACGACGGTCGTCGCCCGGCTGGCGCTGGACCGTCTCCGATCCGCTCGGGCGCGCCGCGAGACCTACGTCGGTCCATGGCTCCCAGAGCCGCTCGTCTCCGACGATCCCGCCGACCGCGTCACGCTCGACGAGTCGGTCAGCTACGCGCTGCTGACCGTGCTCGAGCAGCTCTCGCCCGCGGAGCGCACGGCGTTCGTGCTGCACGATGTGTTCGACGTGCCGTTCGGCGAGGTCGCCGAGGTGGTGGGCCGCACGCCCGAGGCCGTGCGGCAGCTCGCCTCGCGCGCCCGCCGCCACGTCAAGCGCGAGCGCCCGCGCTTCGCGGCCTCGCGCGAGGAGCACGATCGCGCCGTGCGAGCGTTCGCGCAGGCGGTCGCCGAGGGCGACCTCGAGGGCCTCGTCGGCGTCCTGGACCCCGATGTCGTCTGGACATCGGACGGCGGCGGGCGCGCGACGGCCGCCCGTAAGCCCGTGCTCGGCGGCGCGCGGGTCGCGCGCGCGTGGGCGGCGATCGGCCGCAAGTCCACGCACGAACCGATCGAGATCGAGCTCAACGGGCAGCTCGGCCTGGTGCTCTCGAGCGGCGATGGCCATCGCACGGCGCTCACGTTCGTCGTCGGCGGCGGTCGCATCGTGCGCATCGACGCGATCCGCAACCCGGAGAAGCTGCGGCACCTCTGAGGACGCCCGTCGCCGGACTGCGGCATCGGACCGCTTGACGGCCACGACGGGCCACGTGTGACAGCCGAGCGACGCGTGTCGAAGCGCATCGCCCACCTGGTTGAAACCGGCGAACGAAACGGAGGATCCGATGTCCGGATCGCAGGAGAAGTACGCGCACTACGAGCGCCGGTGGCTCGTCCTCGGCGTGGTCGCGCTGGCGCAGCTGATGGTCGTGCTGGATGTGACCATCGTCACCATCGCGCTGCCGTCGGCGCAGGCCGACCTCGGCTTCGACGCCGACTCGCGGCCGTGGGTGATGACGGCGTACGCGCTTGCGTTCGGCTCCCTCCTTCTCCTCGGAGGCAAGGTGTCCGACCTGATCGGGCGCAAGTGGACGTTCATCGCCGGACTGGCCGGCTTCGCGGCCGCCTCGGCGGCCGGCGGCGCGGCGTCGTCGTTCGGTGTGCTGGTTGGCGCCCGCGCGATGCAGGGCGTCTTCGCCGCGCTGCTGGCGCCCGCAGCGCTCTCCATCGTCGCGACGACGTTCACCGATCCCCGGGAGCGCGGCACAGCGTTCGGGATCTACGGCGCGATCGCGAGCGCCGGCGCCGGGGTCGGGCTTCTGCTCGGCGGGCTCCTCACCGAGCTCATGACGTGGCGCTGGACCATGTTCCTGAACCTCGCCTTCGCGATCCCCGCGGCCCTCGCCGCCGGTCGGCTGCTGGTGAACCTGCGCCCACGGGAACGCGTCCGGATCGACGTGCCCGGCGTCCTTGTCGCCACGTCGGGCCTCTTCGCCCTCGTCTACGGGTTCTCGAACGCCGAGATGAACGGCTGGGGCGCTCCCCTCACGATCGCGCTGCTCGCCTTCGGGGCCGCAGCGGTACCAGCTTTCGTGGCGATCGAGCGGAACGTCCGCGCGCCGCTCCTGCCGCTCCGTGTGGTGGGCGACCGCAACCGAGGCCCGGCCTTCCTGGCCGTGTCGCTCACGGGCATCGCAGCGTTCGCGGCGTTCCTGTTCCTGTCCTACTACCTGCAGCGTGACCTGGGCTTCTCGCCGATCGAGGCGGGCTTGGCTTTCCTGCCCATGGTGGTCGCGGTCTTCGCCACCGGGCCGCTCGCCGCCACCAAGCTCCTACCGCGCGTGGGACCGCGCGCCGTCATCCCATCCGGGATGGCGCTGTCGGCGCTGGGACTCGTCTCCCTGACCGGGATCGAGGTCTCCTCCTCCTACCCGGGAGCCGTGCTGCCCGGACTCCTGGTGACGGGAGCCGGATTCGGCATGACGACGGCGCCGTCCTTCGCGACGGCGACCGAAGGCGTCGCGCCCCGCGACGCGGGAGTGGCCTCGGCCCTCGTCAACGCGTCGCAGCAAATCGGTGGATCGCTCGGCCTGGCGTTGCTGTCCACCCTGTCCGCCGACGCGGTCAGCGGCTACACGCCGGCGGCCGGGACGTCCATCGCCCGAGCACACGCCGAAGCCGCCGTGCACGGCTACACGACGGCGTTCTGGTGGGCGGCCGGGATCCTCGCCGCGGGTGCGATCACGGCGGTGCTGCTCTTCGAATCCCGCCCGGGCCGGGTGCCCGCCGCCGCGATGAGCGAGGCAAGCTGATGTCGCGTTGTGCAAGCCAGATCAGGCCGAGCGACACTGCCGTCCCTCGGCCGCCCGCCATGCCCACCGCGGGCGAGGTGGCCGACGAGATGGCGGCCATCGCCACCGGCGGAGCGATTCTCACGTTCGCGCTGTTCCCGTTCGCGGTGCCGATGATCGCCCTGACGATCATCGCCCTGGTCCCGCTGCTGGTCGTCGGGCTCGCCGCCGGCCTCGTGGTCGCCCTGTTCGCCGCACCGGTCGTCATGGTGCGACGGCTGCGGCGACGGTGCCGCGGGCATCGCCATCACGGCGTAGTTGCTGCTCGCCGGGATCGTCTCTTCGCGCTCGGCTGGAGACCGTGACTGCCAGACCCCCTCGGCTTGGTGCGCGCGGCGCACACCGAAAGGCACACAGATGAAACCCAACAGCCACGCCGCGGCGCGCAAGAGCCGCGCCTCCGCGCAACCCACCGCCCGGTCCGCTCCGCGGTTGCGGGGACGCTCGCTGGCGTGGGCGGCATACGCCGCCAGCGCGTGGGCGCTCGCCTACGCCGTCGGTGTGCGCGGCTACCAAGGGCTCGGTGGGACGCTGGGCCTGGCGGGCACGTTCGATGATCCGGAGGCGATGCGCCGTGCCAGCTTGCTCGCGGGCTCTGGCATCCTGCTCGTCAGCGTGGCAGCCCTGTCGCTCGTTCGACCGTGGGGCCTGCGGCTTCCGCGCTGGCTGATAATCGTCCCCGCGCTGACCGGCTCAGCCTACGCGGCCGCGCACGCGCTGACCGCCTACGTCACCAAGCCGCTGCATTCGCTCGGCGTCATCGAGCTCGAGTTCCGTGGCTGGGCCGAGCTCGACGAGAGCACCCTGATCCTCTGGGACCTGCTGTTCTACGAGCCGTGGTTCCTCGGGCTCGGGGTGCTCGTCACGCTTGGAACCCTGCACCACTTCCGCCGCACCGGTGGCTCCCCTGCAGGAGCCCGGCGACTGGTGGCCGTAACCGTCACGGCGACGCTCGCGCTGACGGCCTACAGCTGTGGCCTGCTCATCGCCTCATCCGCGTAGGGCCCCGAGCCCGGTTGGCCGCGGTCGGGCCCGAATCCCGACGGCTCCCTGAAACGCGATGTCCAGCGGTTGGGAACGTCCGTGGAACAGTAAGGCTAATCCCGGTGCTCGCTACCCCGCGGACAAGCACCCATACACGCTGTGGGCGCGGGCGCTCCATGACCCACTCAGTGAGGTCGGGTGTATCGACTCTGCGCAAGGCTTCGTCCGCGACCAGGCCCTGCCGATCGCCCGCGCCGACGGGCGCCGACGCGAGCTACCAGGCGTTCCTGCTGCTGCGACCGGGTTCACCGGCGCGCCGATCGGGTTCGGCTTCGACAGTCCTTCAACGTCCTGGCCGACTGGCCGATCCACCTCGCCCCGTGGGCGAACGACATCGTGCCGGGCTCCGGCCAGGACTACATGTACGTGGTCGGTGTCGTCGAGATCGCGGCCGGACTGGTCGTCGCCGCCCCGCGCTACGGCGCGTACGTGGTCGCGAGGATGAGCCTCAACCCTGCTCACGCTGTCCGGCTACTACCGCGTGCGCGACTTCGGGCTGATCCTCGGCGCGCTGACCTCGCCCGGCTCGCGTCGGTCCACGACCGCCCGGGGCGCGCCGCGTAGGCGGCCTCGCCCGGCCGGCCGGGGCCTGGACCTAGCTCTCGGCCGGCGGGCCGAGCGTGTAGCGGACCGTCTGCACGCGGATCAGGCCGTCGCGGAAAACGAAGGTGTCGATGCCGTCCTCCACCCGCGCGGCACTCGACGAGGCCTTCCACTCCAGGAGCAGCACGTCGTCCTCGTAGATCTGGGTGGGGAGCTCCCAACTGGCCCCGGGCACGTCGGAGAGCAACTTCTGGAACGCCTGCCGCACGCCGTCCTTGCCGCGCAGGACGCCGTCCGGGGTGATGAGGACGGCGTCGTCGGCGTAGTCGCTCACGATGCCCTCGAGGTCCTCGGCGCCGAGCGCCTGCGCATGGTGCTCGAAGACCTGCTGCGGGGTCCGGCCGGCCGTGTCCGCCACGTCGCTTCTCCTCTCCGGTGATCGCTCCGCATGCTGTCGCACGGCCGCCGCTGGTGCAACCGGCCGGAGGCCGCGCCCTCGGTGCGCCACGTCAGGTTGCGTCGCCGCGCCGTCGCTGATCTCAGTCGCAGCCACTGAATCTGAGAACGCCGGCCGCGCGCGGCGCAGAGACCGGCGGCTGCACTGCTGTGCGAGGTGGTGCGCGCCGGCGGCCCGGCCGGGCCGGACCGACCCCGTGATCGGCCGGGCGGACGAAATCGAGGAGACCGTCGAGATGCTCTCCGGCCGGCGCAAGAAGACCGT
The DNA here is from genome assembly GCA_035563395.1 of Solirubrobacteraceae bacterium. Taxonomy (GTDB): domain Bacteria; phylum Actinomycetota; class Thermoleophilia; order Solirubrobacterales; family Solirubrobacteraceae; genus DASQMT01. Next base: position 9,306 of record DATMVH010000480.1, on the reverse strand, counting down.
GCTGATCGGCGACCCGGGCGTCGGCAAGGCCGCCGTCGTCGAGGGCCTCGCGCTGCGGCGACGTACCCCGAGCCGCTGCTCGGGGCGCGCCTGGTCGCGCTCGATCCGTCGGGCATCGTGGCCGGCGCGCAGTACCGCGGGGAGTTCGAGCAGCGGCTCAATGCCGTGCTCGGCGAGGTCGCGGTCGCCGAGGGCAGGTGCTGCGGTTCGTCGGCGAGCTCCACACGCTCCTCGGCGCCGGCGGCGCCGAGGGCGCGATGGACGCCGCGCCGGGGTCGGCAAGACCGAGCGGTCATGGCGCCGGCCGAGCGGCTGTTCGCGTCGGAGAAGGCACTGGTCCCGCGCGACATGTCCGAGTTCCGCGAGCCCGCACACGGTGGCGCATCGGCTCGCCCCCGGCTACGTGGGCTACGGCGACGGCGGTCAGCTGACCGAGCCGGTGCGCCGGCGGCGTACTCCGTCGTGCGGCTCGACGAGATCGAGAAGGCGCACCCCCGAGGTCTGGAACGGGGCTGCTGCAGCTGATGGACGACGCGCCCTGACCGACGGCGAGGGCCGCACCGTCGACTTCGCGAACACCGTGGTGGTCATGACCTCGCACCTCGGCGCGGGCGCCGCCCGGCGCGGCGGCGGCTTCACGGCGGGCGACCTCGAAGCGCGCGGCGCGCAGGAGCAGGCCGTGGAGCGCCGCCACCACCTCGTCGTGGTCAAGCCCGGGCCCCGCGAGCGCCTCGACCCAGCGGCGCGAGTCCGGATCCGGGCCGCGGGCGGCGAGGGAGGACGGGGCGTCGTACACGTGACCGGCGCGGCCACGCCGCCAACCATCTCCCGCGCGCTCGTCCGGCTGCTCCTCCTGCTTCATGCCGGGTCTGCGTCGGTGACGATGACGGTCCTTATCCCCCGCGGTAAGAGGCTCGCCGTCCGGAGACGCTGACCGGGACTTGACCACGAGGGAGATACCACGAGCGGCGACAGGACATCCGTGATCGCCCCCGCGAGCCTCGCCAGCGCCAAGGCCGCCGAGACGCTGCGCGAGGACGGCTTCGACGGGCCCGTCGTGCTGGTCGGCGCCGAGCCAGAGCGCCCGCGACTGCTCGGCAAGCTCGGCCTCGGACAGGTCGACTGGCGACACAGCGGTGCTCGCTTGCTCGGACGGCGTGACAAATCCGTCGTGCCTCGGTTGCAACAGGGCCACCCTCCGCCGGACTGGATGTGGCCGGGTCCGCGGGTACCTCGGGTTCGGGGTCCTGATCGTCACCGATCGCGAGGCTCTTGACTGGGTGACGAGCATGCGGACGCCGACGAGGCAGGCGCGTCGGCGCCTGGTGCCCGTCGCCGGAAGCCCCCCGGATCCGACGACCGCGGCGACTCAGACGCGACGGCGTGACACCAGCGCGACGACGACGATCACGATCAGGATGATGATCAGCCAGGTCACCAGCGACAGCCCGGCGAGGCGGGCCGCGACTACCAATGCGTCTGTGGACATTTGTGGCCTCCTTGCTTTTCGAGAGAAGTACCCGGCCGAGCGCCCTCGGAAGCGCCGTTAGGCTGGATTTCAGCGCACCGCGACGTACGCGCTCTCACCGCCAATAAGGCGTGTTCGCGTCGCGCTCCCTCGCCCGGCGTTCGAGGTTGCGCAGGACGGCCCGTCAACGGACTCGTCGAGCTGGCCCGGCGCCGCGAGCTGAGCGCCGCGGAGCGCCAGCCTCGCCGGCGGTGTCATGGCGCTCGTCACGCCGCTGGCCGTCTTGCGACACCGGCCACGGCCGCCGTGCCGCCTCGCGCGGGCGGCCTGCTCGCGCCGCTGATCCGCGTGCGCGAAGGGCCACGGGCTCGCGCCGCTGTCGTCTGCGCGAAGGTCGGCCAGCGCGGTTCGCGGCCTCACGACGCGCTCTGGCCCGCGAGCGATCGGCGCGGATTCGCCGCCTACCCGTCGCCGCAACCGGGTAGTGCTCGCGCAACGTGGGGCGCTCCGGCGCTGCGGGGCGGGGGCTCCGTCCTTCCGACGCCGCGGCGCTCCACGTCAAGCCTTACGACTCAGGCGGAGCCGCTACTCGCTTCGCGGGGGCCGGGAGCGGAAGTGCGAGATCTTGGGCGGCCCAGTGCAGCGCGGCGACCAGCTGCCGTCGCTGCGCGTCGCGGAGGCCGGTGTTGCCGCGGCGGTGGTGGCAGCGGCGCCTGCGTCGCCCAGAGCCTGCGGGCAGCGCCGCATATTCCGCGTGGTCATGGCCGACGAGGTCGGTGGGGGGCGGGCCGCCCTCCACGGCTAGGAAGGGAGCCACGCCGCCACATCGAAGCGCGGATCTCGCCGCGCGCCGCCCCGTTAGCACGTTCGAGTAATGGCGGGACCCAGCTCGAAGCCGGGACGGCATGGCTTGTCGTGCGTCCGGCAGGCTGCTCGCGGGGGCGCCTACGGCCGTCGCGGCCGCGGGTTACGCGTCGCGCCCGGCCCAGACGGTGACCCGCTCCGGTGGCAGGCCCACCTTCGTCGCGACGAGCCACGCCGCGTGATCCTCGTTCTCCGTCCACACGTCACGCACGGCAATGACCGCGCCGTCGCGCTCGATGGTCCAGCCCTCTTGCCTCGCGGCGTCCTCGAGGGTCGATCGGTGGTCGCCGAGTTGGAAGCCCTCGGGCAAGGTCACGTCGAACGGCTCAGAACCGGCTGGATGCTTGGTCTTGGCCACGGCCTGACCCTACTCCGGTTCCCGCGGGTGCAGGCGACGGCGCCGAGACCGATGGCCGCACCACGAGTCCCACGCTGATGGCCATGCTCGTGGACTCGAATGCGCCCGCGGAGCCCGGCGGCGATTGGCGCTCGCGTCGCCGGCTCGGCGCGATTCGGAGACAGGCAGGCGGCGAGGCCAACGCCCCGGCCGAAGTTCTTGGACGTGTCGACAACCCAGTGGCGGCCAGAGCCGACGGCGTTGCCGCCGTCCGTCGAGGCGTGGCTGCGCGCGTCGACGAGATGGAGGCGCCGGGCGGGAGAGGTGGCGCTGGGCGCAGCACGGGCGGGGGTTAGGACGTGTTGGGTGTGTCCGACACTCTCGGGTCCGCGCGCCATGCCGCCGGGACGCGCGGCGACCGGCTCGCGCTGGGAGGACTAGTCGCGCCTGCTCTTGCTCGACGAAGACGCCACGTCGTCCTGCTCGGTGTACGGCGTCGGCGCGCGGCCGCGAGAAGCGCTGGGCGGTCGGGTCGGCGAAGGCCTTGAGCTCGGCCGGCGTATCGGACGCCCGCCACGGACGGAGCAGCGCGACCTCGTCGGCCAGCGCGCGCGCTCCGGGGGCACGAGTTCAGCCCTGCCCGCACCGTAGGCCGGCGCGGGCAACGAACCCGTTCTGCGGGCCGGCTGCCCGTGGATAAGCGGACCCGAACCCGGCTACTGCACCGCCCGCCGGATCTTGACGCAACCGACCGCGGCGGGCGAGCACGTCGGGCGCCGTTCGAGGCGTCGGCTCGAGCGCCGCTGGGGTGCGCCGTCGGCGCGCTCGGTGCGGCGGAACACGTTCAGCGGCACGGCGTCGGCCATGGCCGCCATGCCGGCGTCATTGGGGTGTAGGTGATCTCCGCTGTCGTATGCGGGCAGCAGCCGGAGCGGATGGTCGGGGTCACGGACGGCGCGGTCGAAGTCCGCGACGGCGTCGTATTCGCCGCTCGTCCTGATCCACCGGTTGACCGCTTGGCGCGTCGCCTCCCCCTCTTCGGTGAAGAAGTTCAGGGTGTCGCCTTCGAAGGGCGTGATCGTCGCCCCGATGGCCGTGAGGCCGCGCTCGTGGGCGCGTGCGACGAGCTGGCGATGGGCGCCGATGATGTCCTGCGCGGTGACCGCCTCGGACGCCGGCGCGGTGCGCGACGCGGGGTGGCCGATGTCGTTGATGCCCAGCAGGACGATCATGTAGCGAGCTCCCGGCTGGGCGAGGACGTCGCGGTCGAACCGGGTCAGCGCGCTTTCGCCGAACAGCGGGCCGATCGGCGCGATCGGGGTCTCGGGGAGCGTGTTGCCGGCGTGCAGCAGGCGGTTGCCGCCGATTCCCTCGTTCAGCACACCAAGGTGCTCGAGGTCCGGATCTCGGCTCAGGCGCGCCGCGAGGAAGTCGGGATACCGATGGTTGGCGCCCGGGGTGGTGTTCGCCCCGTCCGTGATCGAGTCGCCAAGGGCGACGACGGCGTGCCCGGGCCGTGCAACCTGCACGCTCACGCCGGTCAGGAAGTACCACTGGTTCAGGACCGTGGGGTTCTGCAGGCTCGTCTCGCCAGTGGCGTTGCCGGGCACCAGGTAGTTGCGCTGGAACGCCGCGGCGTGCAGCGTCGTGGCCGGCGTGCGCTGGGGAAGGAAGACGCTGACGGCCAGGTCCGACCCGGCCGGGACGTCCAGCGCCACCGGGTCGCTGAGTGCGGGCGCTCCGGGCGGGATGGTGATCGTGGGGCGACCCGAGAACGTCAGCCGACGGTCAGACTCGGGCAGGATGGTGGCGGCGTCGCCCGCCGCCCGGGCGACGTGCGCGTCGCCGATGACGAGCGGGGCGTCGCCGAACTCGTTCGACAGCCGGATCCGGACCTGGCCGCCGCCACGGCTCGTGTGGACGATCTGGCGCAGCGTCTCGTTCTCGAACTGCTGGGCGATGTCGCTCCACGGGCCGGACGGCGGACCCGTCGGCGCGGTCGCCCAGGTCCCGACCCACGCGCGTCCCGTGTCGCCGCTGTTCGCGGACTCGCGGCCCGCGGCGCCCGCGGGCTGCGCGATCAACCCGAGGGCGACCGTGAAGATGACCGCCGCGACCAAGGGCGACGTGATCCGCCTCGCCATGACTCTCCTCCCGCGCGCGCATCTCAGAGCGCGCAGAGCCGCGCGCGCGACACCTCCCAGCTCCTACGCGCGCGTCGATCCGATGGACGTGCGCCAGTCCCCGCGCCGCCCCGACACCAAGCTACGGCGGCACCGTCTCACCCGCATCCGGTGCTGTCAAGGCGGGGCGCGCGGGGCGCCCGCCTCAGGGCTGCGGCGGTGCGTGCGGTGACGGGACGATCACGTATGGCTGCGGCGGATCCTGCGGCGGGTCGCCGCTCGAGTTCGGGTCGAGCGGCAGATAGGGGACGGGGTTGATGATGCCCGGAATTGCGTGACCGCCGGAAACCAGCCGGCTCGCCGCGACCTCCCCGTGCCGGTCGACGACGCCGAAGCAGAACCCGCGAGCGCGCGCCCCGTCGATGATCTCGGGAAGCGCGGCGACCACGTTGGCGCCGGCGGGAGAGTCGATCGGGCCGTCGTGGAGCAGGACCAACGCGCCGGCAGCCAGTCCCGCGAGCGTCCGGTCACGGACCTGAGCCGCGGTGGTGGCGACGTTCCAGTCCTCGCTGAGCACGTCCGCGCCGACGACGGTCGCGTACCCGATGGCGGCCAGCTCCGACAGGACGTTCTCGTCCACCGCGAGGAACGGAGCCCGCAGGGCCTTGAACGGCATCGTCACCCCCGAGGCGGCGAGCACGCTCTCGGTGTCGATGACCTCCTTGCGGACCGCGGCTCCGTCGAGCGTCGTGAGTCTCGGGTGGAAGTACGTGTGGTTCAAGACGAGATGGCCCTCGCGCGACTCGAACGGCGGGAACTGCGGGTTGGCCGCGACGCGCATGCCGGTATCGAAGAACGTGGCCGGCACCTGACGCTCACGCAGGATGGCGAGCGTTTGCGGCCGATACGACGCGGGGCCGTCATCGAAGGTCAGCGCGACGCGGTTCGGGCACGTGTTGGGGATGGAGCGGTCGTCGCGCGTCCCGATGTCCGACCGCATCGCGGCGCGGAGAATCCGCGCCGCTTCGGCGCGAGTCAGCAGCCCGAGGCGCTCGAACCGCCGCGCCGTCCGCCGCACGGCGGCGAGGAACTCCGCGTCGCCCGAAAACGGCTCGCCGGCCCAGATGTCGTCGAGAATCGTGCACCCGTTCGCGCGCTCCCGGTTGGGCACGCTCGAGTCGACGGTGGGCGGTGCGAACCACACGGTCTCGTCCGGCGACCACCCGTTCGGACACGCGTCGGGACGATCTTGGGCAACGGCCGGCGCCGTGAGCGCCGGCCATGCGACCGCGCAAGACACCAGCGCGGCGAGTGTCACGATCGACCGCGAGACCGTCCGTCGCATGATCCCCCTCTTTCACGTCGCACCGAGCGCCGGGCACGCCGTCTGGTGTCCGCGCGCGGCGTCATGTTCTCAGCGATGCCGCGGGCAAGCACGTCGACGTCCCCGCGCGAACCAGGCTCCGCTGCACGCCGCCACGCTTTCCGCACGGCACGATCGAGGACCAGCGCGCGTCCGAACGCCTCGAGCACGGTGCGTCCGCCTGACCCGCCGGCGTTACGTCGATTCGGTGAGCCGGCGGGCCCCCAATGACGGCGCGACGCTGTGCCGAGTCGACGACGCGCGTATCGCGCGATTTGAAGTGCACGAAGACTTCGCCATCGGCGCGCACGCCAGGAGGCTTGACAAAGGCCGCCGATGGCGCCTGACACAGGCCGCGTGACAGTGCCACCCGTCTGGAACCGAGCGTGTGTCGGCGCCGACTTCGGCGACGAGGACACGCGCAACACGAAGCTTCCGTCGACACGCCGGACGACATCTGTGTCCCCCGCGTGTCCCAGACCCCGCAATCCCGCGCCCAGAGCCGTCGAGCGAAGCATCGTGCTCCGCGTCGGGGTTCGAGTTCCTCCTCCGGCATCGCCGCTTCCGGTCGACAAGCTGCGTCGGCGGTGCAGCATCGGCATTCACCCGGACGACGCAGAACGACGCGGGGCTTCGCCAACGACCGGACGCCCTCAAGCGATCACGATGCACGCCGAGAACTCTGACGTCGACGTGGCCACACCCGCCACCACCGGCGTATCGGCTGGGCGCAAGAGGCGCGGCCCTTCGCCGGCGAGCGGTGCTGGCCGCTCCCGCTGATGGTGGCGGTGACGATCGCGCTGGTCGGGCTCGCCTACCGGCTGCTCGCCCGCCGCGACCACGGCGCCGGCCTGCTGCCCCAGCGCCCGGGCCCGCCCGACGCGACGCCGCGCTCGGCAGCCCGCTCGGGCTGGCGGTGCGCCGCAACGGGGCACGGTGATCGCCTGGAGCGTCGGACTCGGCCTGCTCGGCGTCGTCTACGGCGCGGTCGCGAAGGGCGCTCCTCGCTGCTCTCCTCGCGCTGATCGGCACCGGCTTCACGATCCAGTCGACGCTGCGCGCGCGTGGAGAGGAGCACGCCGGCCGGGCGGCCGTCGTCCTGTCCACCGCCACGAGCCGCGCCGGCTTCGGCGGCAGCCACGTCGCGGTCGCGCTGGCCGGCTCCGTCGTGCTGCTCGCGGCGTGGGGGAGAGCATCGGCGTCGTGCTCACCACCGGCGACGTCGGCGATCTCCCGCGGCTCGTCGGAGCCTCGCTCGCTCATCTGCCGGCGATGTGGTCCTCGGCGGGTTCGCCGCGCTCGTGCTCGGGCTCGCGCCGCGCGCGGTCATGCTCGTCTGGAGCGCCTTCGCGCTCTGCTTGTTCCTCGGATCTTCGGGGGAGCTGCTCGACGTGCCCGGCTGGGTGATGGACGTCTCGCCCTTCAGCCACATCCCGGACGTGCCGGCCACAAACTCACCCTCGGACCACTCATCGTGCTCACGCGGATCGCAGCCTCGCTCGTCGCGGCCGGGCTCGCCGCCTTCCGGCGCCGCGACCTCGCGACGGAGTGACCGCCGCGCGTAACTCGTCGACGAGGCTTGACACGGCGCCGCAGCGGCCACAGGATCGGGTGGCCGTTGCGCAGGAAGGAGCGCCGGATGCCCGAGCGACACACGCGGGTCCTGGTGGTCGGCGGCAGCCTCGTGGGGCTGTCGGCCTCCGCCCTGCTCGCCCACCACGGGGTGCCGCACCTCTTGGTCGAGAGCCATGCCGGCACCGCGATCCACCCGCGCGCCGCGTCGTTCCATCAGCGCACCATGGAGATCTTCCGCTCGCTCGGCCTGCAGGAGGAGATCGAGGAGGCCGCCGCGCGGGAGTTCGCGCAAGGGGGCGCGATCGTCGCCGTCGAGAGCCTCGCGGGCCGGGAGCTGCAGTACTTCTTCCGGTCGTACAACGAGGGCGTCGAAGGGCTCAGCCCGACGTCGCGGCTGTTCATCACGCAGGTCGGGCTGGAGCCGATCCTCCGCCGGCGCGCGCAGGAGCTCGGCGCCGAGCACCGCTTCGCCACGGAGCTGGTGTCCTTCGAGCTGCACGAGGACCACGTCAGGTCCGTCATCCGCCCGCGCGACGGCGGCTCCGCGGATGTCGTGACCTCGGACCACCTGGTCGCCGCGGATGGCGCGCACAGCGCGGTCCGGCAGCGCCTCGGCGTTCCCATGACGGGGCGCGGCAGCTTCGCCGACTGCATCACGATCTACTTCCGGGCGGACGTCACGCCGCTTCTCCGCGGCCGGAACCTCAGTGTCGTCTACGTCAACCATCCGAGGCTCCTCGGGTTCTTCCGGTTCTCGTTCAGCGGCGACGCCGGGTTCCTGGCGGTCTTCGCCACGTTCGACGCGGCCGGCACGCGGAACCCGGACGTGGCGGAGGACGCCTCCACGGAACGGTGCGCCGAGCTCGTGCGGACGGCGCTCGGCGACGAGGACCTGCCCGTCGAGGTGGAGAGCGTCCAACCGTGGACGGCGAGCGCGGCGACCGCGGAGACCTTCCAGCAGGGACGCGTCCTCCTCGCCGGCGACGCGGCGCACGTGATGCCACCGACCGGCGGCTTCGGCGGCAACACCGGCGTCGCCGACGCGCACAACCTGGCCTGGAAGCTCGCGCTCGCGACACGTGGGGTGGCGCGGCCCGCGCTGCTGAAGACCTACGACGCAGAGCGGCGGCCGATCGGCGCCCTCACCGTCGAGCAGGCCTACACGCGCTACGCCCTCCGCGTCGACCCGTCCCTGCCGCGCACCGGCCTGATGCCGCCGCTCGACGAGCCGTCGATCGAGCTCGGCTCGATCTACCGGTCGGGCGCGGTCGTCGCGGACGCGGCGGACGACCGGCAGCTCGACGATCCGCGAGCCCGCACCTGGACCGTGGGCGCCCGCGTGCCGCATCTGCTGCTCACCGGCGGCGGCCGTGAGGTCTCGACGCTCGACACCGTGGGCACGCGGTTCGCGCTCCTGACCTTCGGGCGCCACGAGCTGTGGAGCCGGGCGGCCGCCGAGGTAAGGGAGACCCTTCGCGTCCCGATCGCGGTCCGGGACATCGCCAACAGCAGCGCCCCGGACGGCGCGAGCGCGACGGGCAGCGGTGCCGGCGGCGCGCCCGCCGCGGCGCTCGTG
>DATMVH010000479.1:0-2817 GCA_035563395.1 Solirubrobacteraceae bacterium | reverse complement strand
GCGAAGCCCGAGCGCCACACCGCCATCGCCATCAGGATCACCGACAGAAGACTGGGAATGGCGATCAGGAGCACAAGGAGGATCCAGGCAGCGTTCTCCTGCAAGCCCTCGAGCAGGACCGTGTAGGCCTCCGGGCCGATTGTGTCGACCGCAACGGCGTCAGTCACGCCGCTGCCCGCCAGTGCGGGGCCCGCGCCGAAGCCGATGACCGCCAGGCCACCGCCGATGTGCGCGAGCGTCATGCCGGGACCACGGATGAGATGCACGATGCCGATAATCCCAGGCACCAGCAACGTGAATCCGAGGACGGACAACAGTCCGTATACGCCCTGCCGGCCAGGGTTCTCGTCGACCTGCTGCACGTGCTGCGCCGTGTCATCGCTCCACGCCGGGCTGATGATGTCCGCCAGCAGAAACAGCGTCGGCGCAATGATGAGGGCCAGCCCAGCAGCAACGCGCCGGACTGTCGAAGGGTTCCCCGGCAACCTTGGCTCCTGACCGCTCGCTTCCGGAATCGGAGCGTTTCATTGCCGCAGCGACTCAGTCAAGGCAGTGTCGAGTCGTGCTCCAGGCGCGGTGCGCTGGTGGCCATTCTCGAAACGTCTGATCGGAAACCACATCAGGCGGGGATCTGATGACGGATCTTTGGCTGGCGGATTCGCTCGGCGCGCTCTGACCGTGATTAGTGGATAGCCGTCGGAAAGGGCGCTCGGGTCGGCTCGTGGGTGTCGTGGGCGCAGGGTCGGTGTGCGCGGAGGCCGTGGCAGCGGTTGGGCGGTGTCCGACGGGCTTCGGACGGCGTCGCGGGGCAGATTCCGGGCAGCGGTGATCGCGCTGGCGTCCTGTGGTGGTCTCGGTGCTCGGCGGGCGCTCACGCGAGCGCGGGTGGGGCGAGGCCGCGGGCGGTGTGGTAGGCGCATGCGAACGCGTCGGCGGAGGGCAGGCCGGCGGGCAGCCGGAGGATGATCTGGCGCGCGTGGTGGATGATGCGGGCGGGGACGCAGAGCAGCATTCGGCGCACGAACTTGGCCTGGCGGCGGCGCGGCAGGTGCCCGGGCGGCTCGGGCCCGAACATCAGGTCGTTGAGCAGCGCGAGCAGGTTGAGCGCCAGGGCGGTACAAGCCAGCCAGAAGCGGTTGCCGTCGAGGTCGCTCAGCGGCAGGCGGCGGAGGCTGACGCCGAGCTTTTGATCCTTGATGCGTTCCTCGATCTGCGCGCGCTCGCGATGGTGGCGCTCCACGGTGGCGGGGTCGCCGGGCAGGTCGGTGAGGATGAAGCTGTAGCCGTAGACGGTGTCGGCCTCGCCGGCCAGGCCGAGCGCGAGTTGCTCGCGCGGGATCGTCCGACGCCGACGCGCCCGCGGGTCCTCTGACAGCGCGTTGGCCTGGTGGGCGACGCGGCGGACGATCAACCGCAGCGGCTCATGCTCCCAGTCCTCGGGTGCGTAGGTGGTCTCGGCGAGCTCGGCATCGCTGAGGCCGTCGGCGGGCTGCCAGGCGTCCTCGGGGATTCGTTCCAGCGCGCTCCACATCGCGCTCGAGCGCGGCACCGAGACCGAGAAGCGTACCCCGCGTGCGCGGCAGTCGGCCAACAGGTCGATGCGGTAGAAGCCGCTGTCGAAGCGGGCGCTCACCGGACCGTGCCCGTCGGGCAGATGGCTCACGGCACGCGCGAGCAGCTGCCGCGGCTCCTCGCCGCGCGTGGAGTCCGATCCCGAGAGCAGCTCGGTGGCGAGCATCCGTCCCCGCTGCGCCCACAAGGCAAGCAGCGGCTGATAGGCGAGCTGGCCCTGGTAGTTGACCGCTGCGCCCGGCTTGCGCCGCCCGTAGACCTCGACTTGCGAGGAATCGAAGTCCAGCGTCACCGCCTGATCGACCCGCCGGCCGAGCTGCACATCCACCGCGTGCGCGCACGCGGCGAACGCCGCCTCGGCGGCGCGCAGATGCGAACGCCGAAACCGCCGCGCCAGCTGACACGCCGTCGACGCCGCCGGCGTCTGCGCCACCGCGCGCAGCTCAGCGCCCGCCTCATCCGCGCGCACACGCTCCAGATCAAGCATCGAGTCCCCGCCACACAACATCGACTCCGCGACCGCCACCAGCACCTCCCCGGGCGAGCAGCCGCGAGCGCGCTGCTTGACCGCCCGCAGCCCCCCGACCCTTGGAGCGGTCTCGACCGCCGCATCCAACGCCGGGATCAGCTCGATCCGCCGCACCAACTCTCCCACCACCGCCCCGCCACCGAACGGCGTCAACGTCGCCTCATCGGCCCGGATCACCACCCGCGGCACCTGGCGAAACCGGCCCGCGCGCGCCCGCTCTGCCACCCGTCGCGCCCGCCGCTTCCCCTTCGCCCCGCTGTTCACCGACAAGGTGCGCCCTCCGCGTCGATCGCCGACCAGCGCACCGCACGCTGCCAAGCCAACCAGACGGACCCCGCACGCCCGACGATGACGAACTACTCAGGAATCAAGGTCAGACCGCGAGGTAAGCGGGAATCTCGCGATCGATCTGCTGCAGGAACTTCTTGACCTCGATCGCGCGATGGCGCTGGCGCAGCGCGTCGATGACCTTGCCGGTGGTGACGTCGAGCGCCGCGCACAGGCTCGACGTGCCCGAACGCTTGTAGTCGTGCGTCTGGCGCTCGGGCACGCCCGGGCGCATCGGCACGATCGGCGCGCCGCGATCGAGCGCCTGAATCTGGGACTTCTCGTCGACGCACAGCACGACGGCGCGCTCGTGCCAGGTACAAGCCGACGGCGTCGCGGATGTTGTCGATGAACAGCTACCGTCATACCGAACCAACTTTCGCGGCAGA
>DATMVH010000478.1:0-4280 GCA_035563395.1 Solirubrobacteraceae bacterium | reverse complement strand
CGACGCGGTCGCGGTACCGGAGGCACAGCTGGTAGCCGACGAGCGCCCCCCAGTCGTGCGCGATCGAGCGGATGCGGTGAAGCCCGAGGGTGTCGAGCAGGGCGACGACGCCGGCGAGCAGTCGGTCGCGGTGATAGCCGCCGGCGGGGGCGTCGGTCCAGCCTGCGCCGCGGAGATCCGGAGAGACGACGTGGTAGCGCTCGATCAAACCGGGGACGACCTTGCGCCACTCCCACCAGTGCTCGGAAAAACCATGCAGCAGAGCACGAGGTCGCCGTGGCCGGCCTCGGCCACGTGCATGCGCAGGCCGGCGAGATCAAGGAAGCGGTGCTCCACGCCGTCGAGCGCGGGCATGTCCTCGCCCGCCAGGGCGCGGGTATTGGCGTCCGTGGACGCCGTAAGGAGCGCCGCAGCGCGTCGTCAACCAACGCCGCTTGAACGCCTTTCGGCACGGAGAGTCGCTGCAGGCTCTGGGATACTGCGCCGCCATCTCGAGAGCGGCGGCCTCATGCGGCGCCCTATGTACGTCTTCAACGGGAGGTGTCCATGACGACGAGCAGCGAAAGCGACGGGGCGGCCGTCGACGCGCGGCCGCCGCTACCCCTTGTCCTGTACCAGCTGACGACCGGGACGTGGGTGTCTCAGGCGATCAGCGTCGCCGCCCGACTGGGCGTCGCCGACGCGTTGGCGCAAGGACCTCGATCCAATGACGAGATCGCGACGAGCGTCGGCGCCCACGGTCCCACCCTCTATCGCCTGCTCCGCGCGCTCGGCGACGTCGGGATCGTGTCCGAGCTCGATGACCGGCACTTCGCGCTCGCGCCGCTCGGTGAGCTGCTGCGCAGCGACATCGACGGAACGATGCGGGGCTGGGCAACGATGATCGGCATGCCGTTCCACCGCGACGCGTGGACCGATCTCTACGAGAGCGTCCGCACCGGGGAGCCGGCATTCCAACGCGTCCACGGCGCCAACCTGTTCGACTATCTGGCGACCCATCCCGACGACGGCGCCGTCTTTAGCGCGGCGATGAACGCCATCGCGAGCGGCTTCTTGGCGGCGATCATCCACGCCTACGACTTTCGGCGCTTCAAGACGGTAGTCGATGTCGGCGGTGGCACCGGGACGCTCCTGGCGGCGATCCTGCGCGCGAACCCCGAGGCCCGCGGCGTACTCCTCGAACGCTCCGAAGTGCTCGCTGGCGCCGCCGCCACACTCGAGCCGGCCGGCGTCGCGGAGCGCTGCGAACTGGTCGCCGGCGATTTCCTCGACGCCGTGCCCAACTCCGGCGACCTGTACGTGCTCAGCAACATTCTCCACGACTGGGACGACGACGAGGCCGTGCGCATCCTCGGCACCTGTCGCCGGGCGATGCGCCCCGAGGCACGCCTGCTCATCGTGGAGCTGGTCCTTCCGGACGGAACCGACTCGTCGTGGGCGAAGTTGCTCGACCTCGAAATGCTCGCGGTCACACCCGGCGGTCGCCAGCGGACCGCCTCACAGTACGCGGCACTACTGGCACGCGCCAGCCTGCGCCAGACGACCGTCGTCACCGCTACCGATGGCCGGCCCGCCAGCTACGTAGAAGCGACGCCGAACCCCTGACTCGCTCGCAGCCGCCCCGAGGCGACGCACTGGAGCCTGCGCCGTCGGCGGGCACCTGGGCGTCCTCGTGCACGCCCAACTCAGCGTCCGCCCCGAGCCCCGAACGGCGTGTTCGGCGTCCTCGCCCGTTGCTTGACGACGTCCGTGGCGCAACAACAGGAGCGGCCAGCGGATTGCCCGGTCGTCGGTTGCGTCGCCAGCCCCGCCTAGTAGGGGTGTCGGGCTGGGAGATGAGCGAGGGCGTTGTCTGCCACCGGCCTCGCCTGCAACGACAGGAAGGCTGGCGCGGGGCAACAGAAAGGCCGTCGTCGCTCGCCGGCGCCTGCTGGCTGGCGTGACGGTCCCCTCCGGACGCACGAGACGCGGACACGGCACGCTGTGTCAAGGGCGGTCGAAAGGTGGGCCGGTAGCGCCGGTCGAAAAGTGGGGTCTTGCTGAACCGGCGGAGTTGAGCGGCTAGGGAGACATCCGCTGCCCCTCTGAGGCTTCGCGTGGTCAAGAGCTCGCGGAGCCAGGAGGAAACAGCGGATGCAGGACCACGCTACCCGCCTCGTCGGGCTGGATGGCCTTGTCGTGACCGGAGTCCAACAGGTCGGCGAGCGGCTCGACCTGCAGGTCGAGTCGCTCGCGCGCGCCGCCGGCTGCCCACACTGCGGCGGCACCGATGTACACATCAAGGAGCGACCCCGGGTGCGGGTGCGCGACCTGCCAATCGCCGGGCGACCGACGCGGTTGGTGTGGCGAAAGCGCCGCTACCGCTGCACCGAATGCGGGCGCACGTTCACCGAGACCCACGAGCAGCTTCCCGCCCGTCGGCGGGTGACCGTCCGCTTCCGAGCAAGGCTGGCCGAGCGCGTCGTCGGCGGCGCCGCGCACGCTGAGGTCGCCCGCGAGGAGCACACCACCCGCTACCAGGTCGCCCGCGCCTTCGCCGACCGCGCCGAGCGACTCACGACACGCGAGGGCGAGCGCCCGCCGCGCAGGCTGTCGCTGGACGAGGCCCATCACCGCCGCGGCCATGAGCTGGCCACCGTGGTTTCCGACCTGGACCGCCGCTGCGTGATCGAGATGCTCGATGGTCGCGACCGCCGCACCGTCGAGCGCTGGCTTTCCGCGCTGCCCGCCGACGTTCGCGGCGGGATCGAGGTGGTCTCGATCGACCCCTACGACGCCTACCGCTACGCGATTCGAGCCGCATTGCCGCACGCCCGGATCGTTTGCGACCACTTCCACCTCGTCCGCGCGCCAACGCCGCGCTGGACGCCGTGCGCCGCGAGCGGCAGCGCGAGGCCAAAGCCAGGCGCCCCAAGGGCGTTCGCCGCTCAGGCCAGCACGCCTCCTGGCGCCCCGAGCTCTACCGCGCCCGCCACCGGCTGCTCAAGGCGCGCCAACGGCTCACCGAGCGCGAGCGCCGGCGCCTCAGCGACCTCTTCGAGCGCGATCCCATCATCGCCGAGGCCTGGGGCCTGAAGGAGGCCTTCCGCGACGTCTACCGCGCCGGCGATCGCGCCGACGCCGAGCGGCGCCTCGAGGCATTCCTCGCCGCCGTCAACCGCGCCGGCCTACCCGCCTTCGATGCGTTCGCCAAGGGCATCCGCCTCTGGAACCAGGAACTTCTCGCCTACTTCGATGAGCCGACCACCAACGGCTACGCCGAGGGCGTGATCAACAAGGTCAAGGTCATCAAGCGCCGCGCCTACGGCATCCCCAACTTCACCGCCTTCCGCCAGCGGGTGCTCCTAGCATGCGGCTGACCGGACCACGCGGCGCCGCCCCGCTGAGTCGACGAGAACCGAAAAGTGGGCCACCTAAGGAGCGCGCGGTCAGTCGCTGGGTGGGATGGCGGGGCGGGCGAGGTCGCGGTTTTTGAGGCGGTAGGAGTCGCCTTTGAGGGCGAGGATCTCGGCGTGGTGGACGAGCCGGTCGATCATGGCGGCGGCGACGACGACGTCGCCGAAGATCTCGCCCCAGCCCGAGAAGGGCTTGTTGGACGTGACGATCAGGCTGGCGCGCTCGTACGCAGCGTCCGGCCACCGGCCCTCAGGTTGCCAGAGCCACGGATTCGCGTGGCGGTCACCGGGGCCGCGGTGTGTTGGCGATCGACGAATGAATCGAACGCGGTTTCGCTGCGCGGCGACAGCGATGACGATCGCTTCTTCCGTTGCGCGCCATGGATGATTTCTTGTGACAGGTCCAGATTGCGATCACTTTCCGCGCTTCGACGTGGGCGGCCAGGTGGCGCTCGTGACCGGCGCCGCGCCGGCCTCGGGCAGGCGATCGCGGTTGCGCGGGCGCACGCCGGAGCCGATGTCGCGCTCGGGCTGCGGGATGCGGCGAGCGGCAAGAAGCTCGTCGGTGAGATGGAGGGGTTCGGCCGCCGCCCCCTGGCGATGCAAATGGACGTCTCACGGCTGCCGGGGATCTAGGTGACGTGCCCAGGGAGGTTGAGAGCGGTTGAGAAGACGTCCGGGCCCGTCCTGAGAGTTCTGGGAGTCCGCCAAGACACCCAGACAGGAGGGCCCGGATGGCGCACCGTGAGCAATTGTCAAATGTTGTGGATCGCGGCCTGACAGAAATCAGGCGGCGACCCTCTCGTCCGTCGTGGTGATCTCGTCGTCCGTGACCCGCTGTCCGTCCTGGAACTGCGCGCCGGCGAGCACGTCGGCGACGAGCTC
>DATMVH010000477.1:0-4233 GCA_035563395.1 Solirubrobacteraceae bacterium | reverse complement strand
CAGTAGGCGACGGTCAGCGACGGGTCGCCGAGCGCGTCCGCCAGGGCGGCGCGCAGCGCCGCCGGATCGGGCGCCTGGCCGAGGCGGGCGACGAGCTCGGACACCGCCGTGCCGCGCGCCAGCCGGCCCCGCAGCAGCCCGGCGAGGAAGGCGAACGGCACGGCGATGAGGGGCCACGAGCGCGAGCCGCTCGAGCGCGTCCTGCGGGGCGCCGGCGGCGTCGAAGCCGTTCGCGACCGCGAAGGCCGGCAGCGCGATGCCGCCCGTCCAGAGGACGGGCGCGAGCACGCGGCGCTGCGGCGGCGTGGCCACGCGCCAGCGGCGCCACAGCACGACGATGCTCGCGCCGATGATCGCCACCGCGGCGGCGTACTGGACCGGCGATCCCCGCCGTGTGGAGCACCTCCGTCGTTCGAGGCGCTCGCCCCCGCCGCGAACCACGCGAAGCCGACGCCGGTCATGAGCGCGCCGGTGCGGTTGGCGGGCCGCCGCCACCACGCCGGCAGCCCGGTGCCGATGAACGACCAGCCGACGAGCAGGCCGAGGACCGCGGTCACGCCCCCCTCGACGTGGCGGCTGTCGAGCACGAGGCCGAGGAACGCGAGGCCGGCGGCAAGGCCGGTCGCGCCGAGGGCGATCAGCGCGCGTCGCAGCGCCGGCAGCGGCGCCGCCGCGACGTCCGCGGGGAGCGGCGTGTCCGCCATTCCCGCATTGTCCCCGGCGCGGGCGGGCGAGCGGCCGCGTGGTGGCCGGCCCGCCCGCTCGAGCGGGATCAGTCGACGTCGCGAACGGCGAGCGCGCGGCGCTCCGTGTCGAAGAACACCTCGTCGCCGCTCGTCAGCAGCTTCAACAGGACCTTGGCGGCCTCGGGGCTGGGGCGGACGACTTGCTCCTCGGCCCCGTCGTCGAGGATGAGCTGGAAGGAGAACTTGCCGGGCGTGTCGCTCTCGTGCTCGCTCCAGTTGGCGTGGACGTCCGTGACCTTCCGGACGACGATGCGGTCGTCTGCGCTTCCGGCCATCGGTTCCTCCTTTACGAGATCGACCGGAAGATGACGTTCCGGCGTTCGGTGTCGAAGAGCACGGTGTCGCTGGCGTCGAAGAGGTCGTGCAGCACGTCCGCCGCCTCGGCCGACGGCCGGATGAGGTACTCCTCGGCGCCGTCGTCGAGGATGAGCTGGAAGGAGAACTTCCCGGGCGAGTCGCTCTCGTGCTCGCTCCAGTTCGCGTGCACGTCGGTGACCTTCCGGACGAGGATGCGGTCGTCGGCGCTGTCGGCCATGGCTCCTCCTTGTCGTTGGCGCCCCGTAGCTACCCCGAAGCGCCCGCTCCACACGTGCCGGCGCCCGCGATCGGACCGGTGCGCGCGGGGGCTACCCGAACGCCGCGCCTTCAGGCTGCCGTCCTTTCGCGCCGCCGGCCGGCGAGGGACCATTCCGGTCGACTCCCCGGTTCCCGTTCCCCACTCCCGCCACCCGAGACCATGCGCAAGAACGCCTCCATCCGCACCGCCGTCGAGAAGGCCCGCCGCCGTCACGAGCAGATCGCCTACGACCGCGCCTTCGGCGAGGGCCGGATCGGCGACGAGGAGCTGACGGCGCTGCTCGAGGTGCCGTACCCGTCGGTCGCCGGCCAGCGAAACTAGCTCACGGCAGCAGCAGCACGTCGACGCGGGCGCCCGCGGGCTGCACGCCCGCGCGGTGCGGCGCGACGACGAAGCCCTGCGTGCCGGCGAGCGTGCCGGTGAGGTGCGACCCCTGCTGCTCCGTCGGCGTGGCGACGAGCCCGCCGTCCGCGTCGCGCGCGATCACCGCGGTGAGCAGCGTCGTGCGGCCGTCGTCCGGCTTGGCCGGGGCGGCCAGCGTGGCGCGTGAGAACCGCGGCGCCGCGTCCGGCTCGCCGTGCAGGCGCCGCAGCGCGGGCGCGATGAACAGCAGGAAGCAGGCCAGCGTCGACAGCGGGTTGCCAGGCAGCCCGAAGACGAGCGTGGCGTCGCGGCGGCCGAACCACAGCGGCTTGCCGGGCTTCAGCCGCACGCGCCAGAAGACCTCTTCCACGCCGCACGCGGCGAACGCCGCCTTGACGTGGTCGTGCTCGCCGACGGACACGCCGCCCGTGACGGCCAGCACGTCTCCCGCCAGCCCGGCCTCGACGGCGGCGCGCGTCGCCTCCGGATCGTCGGCCACGACCGGGTGCAGGACGAGCTCCGCGCCGGCGTGCTCGCCGAGCACACGCAGCGTCAACCGGTTGGACTCGTGGACGCGCCCCGGTTCGGGCGGGGCGCCGACCGGCAGCAGCTCGCTGCCCGTCGCCAGCACGTGGACCCGCGCCCGGCGGTGGACCGCGACCTCGCCGACGCCGGCGGAGGCCAGCGCGGTGATCTTCGCGACGTCGAGCCGCTCGCCCGCGCGGGCGAGCACCTCGCCCGCGCGCACGTCCTCGCCGCGGTAGCGCACGTGCAGGCCCGGCCGCACCGGCGCGGTGGGCGTCACCCGGCCGTCGGCGGCCTCCGCGTCCTCCACGCGGAGGATCGCGTCCGTCCCCGCCGGCAGCGCGGCGCCCGTGGTGACCGCGACCGCGGAGCCGGCCTCGATCGCCTCGTCGGCCGCCTCGCCGGCCGCGACCGCCCCGGCCACGCGCAGCGCGACGCCGGGGGTCACGTCGCCGGCGCGGACGGCGTACCCGTCCATCGCGGAGCGGTCGAACGGCGGCAGATCGACGGCGCTGCGCGCGTCCTCCGCGGCGATGCGCCACGGCGCGTGCTCGAGCGGCACGCGCTCGGCCTGGAGCGGCTCGGCGTGCGCCGCCACCCGCTCCCACGCCTCGGCGACCTCGAGCAGGGCTACCCGCCGATCTGCGACATGCTCCGCGGCGGCTGCCGGAAGCCCGGCTCGCCGACGTGGTGCTTGAGCTCCTTGCGCCACACCGCGCCGCGCACGATCTCCTCGAGCTCGTCGTCGCTCGCGCCCGCCCGCATCGGCCCGCGCAGGTCCGTCTCGTGGAGGGAGAACAGGCAGGTGCGGAGCATCCCCTCGGCGGTCAGGCGGATCCGGTTGCAGTCGCCGCAGAACGGCTCGCTGACGGGGGAGATGAAGCCGATCTCGCCCGCGCCGTCGGCGAACGCCCAGCGGCGCGAGGTGCCGTGGCGGTCGCGGCCGAGCGGCACGAGCGGGTGACGCGACTCGATGATCGCGCGCACCTCCGCGTTCGGCAGCACCTTGTCCTCGCTCCACGCCTGGTCGGCGTCGAGCGGCATGAACTCGATGAAGCGCACCTCGTAGGGGCGCTCGCGCGCGAACTCGGCGAAGCGCAGGACCTCGTCCTCCGTGAAGCCGCGGATGGCCACGACGTTCACCTTGATCGGGCGCAGCTCGGGGTGGGCCTGCGCGGCCTCGAGGCCGGCGAGGACCTTGTGCAGCGCGTCGCGCCGCGTAAGCTCGAAGAAGCGGTCGGCGGCGAGCGCGTCGAGCGACACGTTCACCCGCCGCAGCCCGGCGGCGACGAGGTCGCCGACCTGGCGGTCGAGCAGGTAGCCGTTCGTGGTGAGGGAGAGGTCGTGGACGTGCTCGAGCGCCGACAGCGACGCCACCAGCCGCCACAGCTCCTTGCGCACGAGCGGCTCGCCGCCGGTGAGGCGGACGTCGTGCACGCCCATGTCCGACAGCAGCGCGACCAGCCGCGTGATCTCCTCGTAGGAGAGCAGCGCGTCGCGGTCCAGCCACGGCAGGCCCTCCGCGGGCATGCAGTACTGGCAGCGGAAGTTGCAGCGGTCGGTGACGGAGATCCGCACGTCGCCGATCTCGCGCCCGTGGCCGTCCTTCAGCGGCTCCCTCATGACCGGTGGTAGTCCGCCTTCCCGCCCGTCTTGTCCAGCAGCTCCACGCGCTCGACCACGACGCCCGGCTCGATGCCCTTGACCATGTCGTACACGCACAGCGCGCCGACGCTGCACGCCACCATCGCCTCCATCTCCACGCCCGTGCGGTCCGTTGTACGGGCCTCCACGACGAGGGTGACCGTCCCGTCGCCGGCGTCGATGGCGATCTCCGGGTCGACGTGGGTGAGCGGCAGCGAGTGCGCGAGCGGGATCAGTTCGTCCGTTCGCTTGGCCGCCTGGATCGCCGCGATCCGGGCGACGGCGGCGACGTCGCCCTTCGGGTTGTCCCCGCGCGCGACGCGCGCGGCGGCTTCCGGCGACATGCGCACGACCGCGCGGGCGCGGGCGTAGCGCTCC
>DATMVH010000476.1:0-11770 GCA_035563395.1 Solirubrobacteraceae bacterium | reverse complement strand
CCGGCGCCGGCGCGCTGCTCCTCGCCCCGGACTCGCGCGGACGGACGTGGGACGTGATCGAGGGCGGGTTCGGGCCGGACGTGGCGACGCTGGACGAAGCGCTCGCCGCGATCTACGCCGAGTGGCCGGTCGACCCGTGCCGGACGGTGCTGTCCGGGTTCTCCGACGGCGCGTCCTACGCGCTGTCGCTCGGTCTCGCCAACGGCGACCGCTTCTCCCACCTCGCCGCGTTCTCGCCCGGGTTCATGGCGCCGGGCGCGCGGCACGGCCGCCCGCCGGTCTTCGTCTCGCACGGGCGAGCGGATCCCGTCCTCCCGATCGACCGCTGCAGCCGGCGCATCGTGCCCAGGCTGCGCAGCGCCGGCCACCTCGTCTGCTACCGCGAGTTCGACGGCGGCCACGGCGTCCCGCCGGCGATCGCCCGCGACGCGCTCGCGTGGATCGCCCGCACGCCGTCGTGCGCCGAGGCCTAACGGTCGCGCCCGAACCGCCGCAGCGACGCGGCGATGCCGATCATCTGCGGCCCGGTGAGCGACTGGGTGAGGGTGTTCGAGACCCAGTAGACGGCGCGCTTCGTCCGCCACGCCACCAGCCGGATGCGGCGCCCGTCGCGGTAGATGCGCAGGCGCTTGCCGTTGCGCACCACGACCTCGGCGGGGTCGTCGAGGATCGGCGGGTCGCGCCAGGTGGTGCCCTGCACGCCGTAGTACTCGCCGACCACGTTCTTCGCGATGACGAGCCGGTAGGCGTCGTGGCGGCGGCCGAGCTCGTCCTTGATCTTGTACGTGCGCGGCGCCTGGCCGACGTACCCCGAGCCGACCGTCCGCACGGTGGGGAAGAAGAACGGGAAGTCGATGTCGCGGGCGGCGACGATCGCCTGGTCCTCGCCCTCGGCGCGCGCCTCCTCCAGTCCCTTGATCGCCGCCGGGCGCTTGTTCCGCGCCCGCAGCCGGATCGAGCGGCGCTCCTGCACGGTCGGCTCGGACGTCTTGCGCGGCGTCGCCGACCCGCGCGCCTCGAGGAACTCGTCCACGGTCTCGTCGAGCTGCGCGGGCGAGGCGACGAGGTTGCTGCCGTCGCCGGCGTCCGAGACGCGGAACTGGACCTCGCGGACGGGATTCGCCGACGTGAAGAGCACCGTCTTGGCGAGCGCGAAGATCTGCTTCTTCTGGCGCAGGCCCTTGTCCGAGTCGAAGTAGCGGGCGAAGATGCGCGCGAGCTTGCGCAGGTTGCTCGGCGCGGGGCTCGACAGCCGGCGGATCCCGTGCTGGTTGCGGATCTGGCGGAGGAAGTCCTGCTGGCGGGCGGCGCGGACGAGGTCGTTGTCCCCGTGCCGGTAGCGGACGTAGTCGAGCGAGTCGCGCCCGCAGAGCTTCTGGTAGCCCGGGTCGATGTCGATCGTCGCGTAGCCGCCGGGGCCGCTGACGTCGTTGAAGTAGTCGCGGTCGATGTCGACGTAGACGCAGCCGATGTAGTCGATCACGCGCCGGAAGCCGCTGAAGTCGACGGTGATCACGTGGTTGATCCGGAACGGGCGCTCGGGCGTGGAGAGCAGCCGCTTGACCGTGCGGACCGTCGCGCGCTCGCCGCCGAGCTCGTAGGCCGCGTTGATCTTCGACAGGCCGAGCCCGGGGATCTCCACCAGCAGGTCGCGCGGGACGGAGGTGACCGCGATGACCGACTTGTCCGGGTCCAGGCGGACGAGGATGATCGTGTCCGAGCGCGGCTTGAGCCCGAGCTTGCGGTCGCCGTAGCGGCGGTCCGAGCCGAGGATCATGATCGTCTGCGCCGACCCGGCGTCCGCGCGGTCGATCTCGGGGATGATGATCGGCGCCCGGCCCTCGCGCTCGATGATGTTGATGATGTCGTCGACCTGCAGCATCACGGTCGCCGACACCGCGCTCGCCGTGGCCAGCACGATCACGACGCCCGCGATCAGCCCGCGCAGGAGCAGGCCGCGCCCGAGCCGGGGCGGCTTGTCGCCGGGGCTCATCCCCGCCCGCCCTCCACGGCACGGAGGACCTGGCCGCCGCGCGCGTGGTCGAGCCACGCCGGGAGGCGGTCCACGAAGTCGCACAGCGCCTGCCGGTAGCGGGCCAGGGAGGAGATCGACACCCACTCGTCCGGGCCGTGGTGGCCGGCGCCGGTCGGACCGAACTCCACCGCGGGGATCCCTTCCTTGAGGAACGACACGGCGTCGGACGCGCCGTCGCGGCCGACGCTCATCGACTCGCCCTTGGTGAGGCGCCCCACCGCGTCGACCAGCGCGACGACGTACGGGTTCGCCCGCGAGACGTACGCGGGCACGCGCGTGAACGTCCGCACGACCTGGATGTCGGGGATCGCGCGGATTTGCTCGAGGATGTCGGCCGGGTCCTGGTTGGGCAGGTAGCGGATGTCGACGACCATCGTGCAGCGGTCCGGGACCTTGTTGAGGGCGTCCCCGCCCTGGATGCGCCCCAGGTTGATCGAGGGCCGGTCGAACAGCTCCGACGACTCGCGCGAGAACGGCAGGGACTCGATTCGCCGGAAGACGTCGATCGCCTTCAACACGGCGTTGTCGCCGAGCCACGGCGTGGAGCCGTGCGCGGAGCGCCCGTACACCTCCACCCGGCACGCCAGCACGCCCTTGGCCTGGACGCCCACGTGCAGGTCCGTCGGCTCGCCGGTGATCGCGAAGTCGCCGTGGAAGCCGCCCTGGACGACCTCGTCGGTCGAGCGCTCGTCGATGTCCTCGGACTCCTCGTCGGGCGCGCAGAGGAAGCGCACGCGCACGCGGTCCTGCTCGGCGACGTCGCGCAGCGCGCACATCATCGCCGCGAGCCCGCCCTTCATGTCATAGGCGCCGCGGCCGTACAGCCGATCGCCCTCGACGCGCGGCGAGAACTGCTCGACGTGCCCGGGGACGACGTCGATGTGGCCGTGGAAGACGAGCGTCGGGCCCTCGGCCGGCCCGACGGTGGCCGTGAGAACCGGAAGCTCGCGGAAGTAGGAGTCGTGGACCTCGATCTCGCGCGACTCCAGCCAGCCCTTGACAAAGCCCGCGGCGGCGCGGATGCCGTCGATGGTCGAGGTGTCGTAGGTGATCAGCCGCTCGGCGAGGGCACGCTCGTCCACCGGGCGAAGGGTAGCCGGGCGCCGGCCCGCTCAGCGACCCTCGGCGAGCGCGACGAAGGCGTCGTAGCGGCGCTTCTCCCGCTCGGCCTGGCGCGCCTCCTCCGAGCCCTCCTCGGCCCGCTCCAGCCGCTGCTCGGCCTCGCGCAGCCGCTCGCGCAGCGTGCCCGCGTCGAGCTGGTCGATCGGGAAGACCTCGTCGACCAGCACGAGCGCGTGCGTGCCCGACATCTGCAGGAAGCCCTCGCCCTGGGCGAACCGCACCACGTCCGACTCCGACGTGTAGAGCCGCAGCTCCGTCGGGTCGAGCATCGCGAGCAGCGGCTGGTGGTTGGCGAGCACGCCGATGCTGCCCACGCTCGTGCGCGTGGACAGCATCTCCACCTCGTCGTTGAACGCCTCGCCCTCGGGGGTGAGGACCTCGACGCGGAAGGGCGTGCGGGCCATCAGGACCTCTTCGAGCCCTCGACGACCTGGTCGATCGAGCCCTTCATGAAGAACGCCGACTCCGGCAGGTCGTCGTGCTTGCCGTCGAGCACCTCGCGGAAGGAGCGGACCGTCTCGCCGATCGGGACGTACTCGCCGGGCGTGCCCGTGAACTGCTCGGCGACGTTGAACGGCTGGGACAGGAAGCGCTCGATCTTGCGCGCGCGCTGGACGAGCTGGCGGTCCTCGTCCGAGAGCTCGTCGATGCCGAGGATGGCGATGATGTCCTGCAGCTCGCGGTAGCGCTGCAGCACGCCCTTGACCTCGTTGGCGACGTTGAAGTGCTCCTCGCCGAGGATCTCCGGCTTGAGGATCGTCGAGGTCGAGTCCAGCGGGTCGACGGCCGGGTAGATGCCCTTCTCGGAGATCGCGCGCGAGAGCACCGTGGTGGCGTTGAGGTGCGCGAACACGGAGGCCGGCGCCGGGTCCGTGAGGTCGTCCGCGGGCACGTAGATCGCCTGCACGGAGGTGACCGAGCCCTTGCGGGTGGAGGTGATGCGCTCCTGCAGCTGGCCCATCTCCGACTCGAGCGTCGGCTGGTAGCCGACCTGCGACGGCATGCGGCCGAGCAGCGCGGAGACCTCCGAGCCCGCCTGCACGAAGCGGAAGATGTTGTCGATGAACAGCAGCACGTCCTGGCCCTCGACGTCGCGGAAGTACTCCGCCATCGTCAGGCCGGAGAGCGCCACGCGCATGCGCGCGCCGGGCGGCTCGTTCATCTGGCCGAAGACGAGCATCGTCTTGTCGATGACGCCCGACTCCTTCATCTCCAGCCAGAGGTCGTTGCCCTCGCGCGAGCGCTCGCCCACGCCGCAGAAGGCCGACAGGCCGCCGTGCTCCTTGGCGAGGTTGTGGATCAGCTCCTGGATGATGACCGTCTTGCCGACGCCGGCGCCGCCGAACAGGCCGACCTTGCCGCCCTTGGCGTAGGGCGCGAGGAGGTCGATGACCTTGATGCCGGTCTCGAACATCTCCGTGGTCGGCGTGAGGTTCTCGACGGTCGGGGCGGACCGGTGGATCGGCCAGCGGTCCTTGACCTCGATGTCGGCGCCCTGGTCGATCGGCTCCCCGAGCAGGTTGAAGATGCGGCCGAGGGTGACGTCGCCGACCGGCACGGTGATGGGGCCGCCGGTGTCGACGACCTCCATGCCGCGCGCGAGGCCGTCCGTGGTGTCCATGGCCACGGCCCGGACGCGGTCGTCGCCGAGGTGCTGCTGGACCTCGCAGACGAGCAGCTCGTCGCCCTCGGTGACGGAGGCCGCGAGCTCCTGCTTGTTCTCCGACGGCCGCCTGATCGTCACGGCGTTGTTGATCTCCGGCAACGACTCCGGGAACACGGCCTCGATGACCACGCCCTGGATCTCCTCGATCCGCCCGACGTTGCGGCCGTTCGTGCTCGTGTCCTGCGTCCGATCGACCGTGCTTGCTTCCATAGGGGCTCCTTAGACGAGCGACTCGGCGCCCGCGACAACTTCCATGATCTCCTGCGTGATGTCCGCCTGGCGCTCGCGGTTCATCTGCAGCGTGTAGTTCGAGATGAGGTCCCCGGCGTTGTCCGAGGCGTTGCGCATGGCCGTCATGCGCGCGCCGTGCTCGGACGCCGTCGACTCGAGCAGCGCGCGGTAGATCGAGATCTCCACGTAGCTGGGAACGAGGCGCTCGAGGATGTCGGCGGGATCCGGCTCGTACTCGACGAGCGCGCGGTGCCCGCGCCCGTCGCGTCCGTCCTGGCCCTCCTCGCCGTCCTCCTCGCCCTCCTCGAGGATCGAGGCCTGCTGCAGCGGCAGCAGCGTCTCCTGCGTCACCCGCTGCTGCAGCGGCGAGATGTAGTGGTTGTAGAAGATCTCGACGCGGTCGAGCTCCCCGTCGACGTACGCGGCCATGAGGTCCGACGCGATGTCGCGCGCGTTGGCGTAGGCAGGGCGGTCGGTGAAGCCGGTGTAGGCGCCGACCGGATTGCGCTTGCGGAACGTCAGGGTGCCCACGCCGCGGCGCCCGGCCGCGTAGAAGATCGTCTCCTTGCCGTCCTGCTCCGTCGCCACGGCGGTGCGCAGGCCCGCGCGGATGATCTGCGAGTTGAACGCGCCGGCCAGCCCGCGATCGCTCGTGACGAGGAGGAAGCCGACCTTGTCGATCGACTCGCGCTCGACGAGGATCGGCAGGTTCGGGATGTTCTCCGCCGCCTCGGCGGCGGCGCGGGTCATCCGCCGGATCGCCGACGCGTACGGCCGCAGCGCCTGGATGCGCTGCTCGGCCCGGCGCAGGCGGGCGGCGGAGATCATCTCCATCGCCCGCGTGATCTTCTGGACGTTCTTGACGGACGCGATCCGGCTCCTGAGCTCCTTCTGCGCCATGGCCTAGCCGGCGGCGGCCGCCGCCGGCTCCTCCTCGCGCTCGCGGGCAGCGTCGCCGCGCCCGTCGCCCGCGGCGCGGGCGCCGTCGCGCGAGCGGCTGCGGTCGACGTCGATCTCCTCGTCGATCGGCTTGCCGTCCTCGTCGAGGTCGTAGCCGAAGTCGTCGGCGAACTCCTTGATGAGGTCGTCGAGGCGCGACTGCGTCTCGTCCGACCAGTCGCCGCCCGCGATGGTCTCGAGCAGGTCGCCCGCCTCCGCGCGCAGCCGGCCGACGAGCTGCTCGTGGAAGTCCGGCACGCGGTCGACGGAGACGCGGTCGACGTAGCCGTTCGTCGCGGCGTAGATGATCGCCACCTGCTCGGCGATCGGGACGGGCTGGCGCTCGCCCTGGTTGAGCGTCGCCACCAGCCGCTCGCCGCGGGCAAGCGTGCGCTGCGTGTCCTCGTCGAGGTCGGAGCCGAACTGGGCGAAGGCCTCGAGGTCGCGGAACTGCGACAGCTCGCCCTTCATGCGGCCGGCGACCCTCTTCATCGGCGCGATCTGCGCCGAGCCGCCCACGCGCGACACCGAGATGCCGACGTTGATGGCCGGGCGCACGCCCGAGAAGAACAGCTTGGGCTCGAGGAAGATCTGGCCGTCGGTGATCGAGATGACGTTCGTCGGGATGTACGCCGACACGTCGCCCGCCTGCGTCTCGATGATCGGCAGCGAGGTCAGCGAGCCGCCGCCGAGCTCGTCGTTGAGCTTGCAGGCGCGCTCCAGCAGGCGCGAGTGCAGGTAGAAGACGTCGCCCGGGTACGCCTCGCGGCCCGGCGGGCGGCGCAGCAGCAGCGACATCTGCCGGTAGGCGTAGGCGTGCTTCGTGAGGTCGTCGTAGATCGTCAGGGCGTGGCCGCCCTGCCACAGGAAATGCTCCCCGATGGCCGCGCCCGCGTACGGGGCGAGGAACTTGATCGGCGCCGCCTCGTCGGCGGGCGCGGCGACGATGACGCAGTTGTCCATCGCGCCGGCGTCCTCGAGCGTCTGCGCCACGCCGACGACCGTGGCCATGCGCTGGCCGATCGCGACGTAGATCGAGACGATCCCCGACTCCTTGTTGTTGATGATCGTGTCGATGGCGATCGCCGACTTGCCCGTCTGGCGGTCGCCGATGATCAGCTCGCGCTGGCCGCGGCCGATCGGGATCATCGCGTCGATCGCCTTGAGCCCCGTCTGGAGCGGCTCCTTCACCGGCTGGCGCTGGACGACGCCGGGAGCCTTGAGCTCGGCCGGCCGCATCTCGTCCAGGTGGATGTCGCCCTTGCCGTCCAGCGGGCGGCCGAGCGGGTCGATGATGCGGCCCAGGAGCGCGTCGCCGACGGGGATCTCGAGCAGGCGGCCGGTGCGCTTGACCGTGTCGCCCTCCTTGATCTGGCCCCACGGGCCGAACAGCACGGCGCCGACGTTGTCGGACTCCAGGTTGAGCGCGAGCCCGGTGACGTCGTGCGGCAGCTCGAGCATCTCGAACGACATGGCGTTCTCGAGGCCGTGGATGCGCGCGATGCCGTCAGCCACCGAGAGCACCGTGCCGACCTCGGTGAGGTCCGCCTGACCGGCGTCGAGTCCCTCGATGCGGCTCTTGAGGATGGACGTGATCTCGTCTGGCTTGATCTGCATGTTCGGTATCAGGCTCCTTGGGATCGCCGGCGTCAGCCGCGGGCGACCTGCTTGCGAAGGGTCTCGAGGCGGTTGCGGATGGAGGCGTCGAGGACTTGGTTGCCGACCCGGACGACGATGCCGCCCAGGATGTCGGGTTCCACGCTGGACGAGAGGTCGACGCGGCGGCCGGTCTGCTCGGAGATGCGGTCGCCGATGTGGCGCACCGTCTCCTCGTCGAGCTGGACCGCCGAGGTCACCTGCACCGGCAGCAGGCGGTTGTGCTCCTCCCACAGGCGGTCGTAGCCGCGCCGGATGCGGAAGATCGCCGGCATGCGGTGGTTCTCGAGCAGGAGCTCGAGGAAGTTGAGGAAGATCGGGTCGGCCCCGTCGATCGCGCGCCGCAGGCCGTCCTTCTTCTCTTCCGTGGAGAAGTAGGGCGAGAAGAAGAAGACCTGGAGCCCGCGGTCCTCGTCGAGCGCGTCGGCGAACTGGCCGAGCTGCTCGCGGATCTCGTCGAGCTTGCCCTGGTCCTCGGCGGCCTCGAACAGCGAGCGGGCGTAGACGGTGGCGATCTCCTCCATCGCCTAGCGCCCCTCGCGCTGCCCGGACAGGGCGGTGAAGTCGAGCTCCTGGAGCGCCTCCTCGACGAGCCGGCGCTGATCGGCGGAGGTCAGCGTCTTGCGCGTCACCTTCTCCGTGGCGAGGACGGTGAGGTCGGCGACCTCCGCGCGGATCTCCTGGATCGCGCGGCGCGTCTCGACCTCGATGTCGCGGCGCGCCTGCGTCAGCAGGTCCTCGCGCCGCTCGCGCGCGCGGGCGACGGCGTCCGCCTCCTGCTGCTCGCCCGCCTTGCGCGCGCGGGCGACGATCTCGTCGGCCTGGTGGCGCGCCTCGGTGAGCCGCTCGCGGTACTCGGCCAGGAGCCGGTCGGCCTCCTGCCGCGTGCGCTCGGCGGTGTCGATGGACTCCTCGATGGCGCGCTGTCGGCGGTCCAGGGCCTCGCCGATGCGCGGGAAGGCGAGCTTCCACAGCAGCAGCATCGTGAGCCCGAAGACCAGCAGCGTCCAGATCATCAGCCCGATGCCGGGCGTGACGAGGAAGGAGCCGCCCTCCTCCTCCCCGCCGCCGCTCTCGGCGGCGAGGACGAGTCCGGTGGTCAGGGTCGAGAGCATCGCGCTAGAGGAAGAAGGCGATCAGGCCCGCCACGAGCCCGTAGAAGAAGCACGCCTCCGTGAGGGCGAAGCCGAGCCACTGGATGCCGGTGATCTCGTCGCGCATCTCGGGTTGACGCGTCACGGACTCGATCACCTTGCCGAAGATGATGCCGATGCCGACGCCGGCGCCCACGGCGCCCAGGCCGCCGCCTACGCCGAGGGCGATCGCCTTGCCCGCGTCCGCGCCGTCCTCTGCGGCGGCGACGATGAGGGAAACGATGGCTGCGAGCACTGAGGGGTCTCCTTTGCAGCTAGTGGTGCTCGGCGACCGCGCCGCCGAGGTAGATGGCCGTCAGGGTGGCGAAGATGAACGCCTGCAGGGTGGCCACCAGGCCGACCTCGAAGGCGAAGAGCAGGACGCCGAAGGGCAGGGTGAACACGCCGAGCGCCTCGAGCCCCAGCAGGACCGCGAGCCCGCCGGACATGAAGAGGATGATCAGGTGGCCGGCGAGGATGTTGGCGAAGAGACGAACGGAGAGCGACAGCAGGCGCATGATGTTCGAGAGGAACTCGAGCACGAACACGAACACGGCCATGGGTCCGGTGACGCCGGCGGGGACGAGGCTCTTCAGGTACCCGCCGACCCCCTTCGCCCGGACGCCCTCGGCGTTGTAGGCGATGAACACGATCAGCGCCAGCGTCAGCGGGATGGCGATGTTCGCGGTGGCCGCGTAGATGGCGAACGACGGGATCTCCAGGCCGAACACGTGGAACGGCTCGTGCGTGTTCGTCGGCAGCGGGATGTAGCCGATCAGGTTCGAGTACCAGATGAACAGGAACAGCGCGCCGATGAAGGGGAACCACTTGCGCGCCATCGCGTCGTCCATGTTTCCCCGCGTGATGTTGTCGCGCATCAGCGTGTACAGCGTCTCGACCGCGGTCTGCACCTTGTTCGGCCGCGCCTGCATGCGGTTGGCGACGAAGATCATGCTCCCCGCGGTCAGCAGCGCGGCGATGATCAGGTACATGACGGCCTTGTTGAAGTCGAGCGGCCCGAGCTCGATCCAGGTGTCGAGCTGGAACTCGTTCTGCGGCGCGAACTCCTCGTTGTCGCGGCGCGTGAACCCGAAGATGGCCACGACGACGATCAGCGAGCCGATGTAGAAGCCGAGGATGCCGAGGAGGATCTTGTTGCGGGTGCTCATGTGCGGTGCGCGTTCCTCTCCAGCGGGCGAAGGATCAGGGCCGTGGCCAGGTGGACGGTGTAGGCGACGAGGCACACGACGGCGGCCGTGAACCCGTCTTCGCGCTCGGCGCCGAGGCCGACGGCGAGGATGCCGAGGCCGATGATCCACGTGCGCGCGATCATGCTGGCGAAGCGGAGACCGACGGCGGCGCGGACGTCGGCCGCGCGCGCCCGGCGGTCGAGGTACGCCTCGAGCACGCGCTGCGCGATCCACAGCGCGGCGCCGACGGCGTAGCCGAGCGCCGGCAGGCCGGTCAGGAGGACGAAGGGCGCGGCGAGCACGACCAGCGCCACGTCCAGGTAGCGGACAGGCGCGAGCGGGTCGGAGCTCTTGAGGGCACGTGTCGACATGACGGATTGGTCCCGGCGGGGCCGAGACGCGCCACCCTACCGCGGCCGCGCAGACGGCGGCGCGTCCCGGTGGGGCGCGTCCTCTGGACCGCGTTACCCCCGTATGGCGGCGCGCAGTCTAGCGGCCCGTCCGACTTTGTAACAACTTTGTGCGACTCGCCGCATGCGACGGTGCAGGCGGGTTGTCAGCCCCACGACGGACGAGCGCCGGGCGCGGTGCGCCGCGCGCCTTCGCGCCGCGTCACGACGGGTCGACGCGGAGGTTGCCGAGCAGGACGGCGCTGTCCTCCAGCTCGACCTCGAAGATGCCCGTGATGTCGGCCGGGAAGCTGAACGTCACGGGCTGCCCGGGGGCGACGTCCTTCATCAGGTCGTAGCCGTGGACGTGCACGTGGTCGGCCTGCGTGGCGCGCACGCGGAAGCGGATCCGCTCGCCCTCCGTGAAGCGGAGCGTGCGCGGCCGCCCCTGCACGAGCGTCGGCACCGGCGGGCGGGGCGTCGCCGTCGGCGTGGGGCTCGGCGTCTCCGCCGCGCCGCCGGCGCGGTCCTCCGGCGTGGCCGTGGCCGTGGCCGCGGGGCGCTGCGCCGCCTCCTGCTCGTCGTCGCCGCCGGAGCCCCCGGCGAGGACGATCACCGCGACCACCGCGATGGCCAGCGCGATCCCGACGTACGTGAGCCGTTGCGCGCGCGACACGCCATGCAGACTAGAAAGCCATGCTCGTCCGCGACGACCTCGTCATCCCGCAGCCGGCGCACGCGTGGGTATCCGGACAACTCGCGCGGGCGTGGGGCAACGCGGAGTTCCCCGCGCCCGTCCCCGCCGAGGCCGTCTGCCTGGCCGCCGAGCAGCACGACGTCGGCTGGGCCGACGCGGACCTCGCGCCGCTGCTCGACCCCGCCACCGGGCGCCCGGTGCCCTTCACCGCCGTGCCGCGCCCGTACCACCTCGCGATCTGGGGTCCCGCGCCGCGGCGGCTGCTCGCGCAGAGCCGCTACGCCGCGCTGCTCGTCTCGCTCCACGGCTCGGGGCTGTACGAGCGCGGCGGCGGGGACCATCCCCCGGCCGTGGCGGCGGCGATCGCGGCCTACCTCGACGAGCAGCGCGCCTTGCAGGCGGCGCTGTCGGCCGGGCTCGACCCGGCGGAGGTCGCGCGCAACCGCGCGCTGCTGCGCTGCTGGGACTCGTTCTCGCTCGGCCTCTGCTACCCGCGGCTCCGTGGCGGCTCGAGGGCGTGCCGGCCGCCGCCGGCGCGGCCACCATCGTGCTCGAGGCCACGGACGGGGCGGTCGCCGTCGACCCGTGGCCGTTCGCCGCGGACCGCGTCGTGGTCGGCTGCGACGCCCGCCGGCTGGAGGGCACGTTCGCCGGCGAGGCGGCGCTCCACGAGGCGCTGGCCGCCGCGCCCTGGGTGCCGCTGCGCTGGGAG
>DATMVH010000475.1:0-2821 GCA_035563395.1 Solirubrobacteraceae bacterium | reverse complement strand
CCGGACTCGTCGCCGCTCGCGGCGGCGGCCGGGCGGGCCGGCGGGCTGGGCGAGGAGCGCGTCGCCTCGAACGCCGCGGTGCTCCTCTTCGGCGGCATCGAGACGACCGAGGGCATGATCGCCAACGCCGTCGCGCACCTCCTGACGCACCCGCCGGCGCTCGCGGCGGTGCGCGCCGAGCCTTCGGTGCTGCCCGGCGCTGTCGAGGAGTCGCTGCGACTCGAGCCCGCCGCCGCCGTCGTCGACCGCTACGCGACGCGCGCGACCGCGCTCGGCGGTGCGCGGATCGGCGCGCGCGAGCTCGTGGTCGTCTCCATCGCCGCCGCGAACCGCGACCCCGCCGTCTTCCCCGATCCCGACGCGTTCGACCCCCGGCGCGCGAACGCGAAGCTCCACCTCGCCTTCGCGCACGGTCCCCACGTCTGCCTCGGGATGCACCTCGCGCGACTGGAGGCGCACACGGCGGTCGCGCGGCTGCTCGAGCGGCTGCCCGGGCTGCGCCTCGCTCCCGGCGGCGACCCGCGGCCGCGCGGACTCGTGTTCCGCAAGCCCGCCGAGCTCCGGGTGGCCTGGGATCCGCCCGGCTACCCTCAGCGCATTCCCGATTCCTCGAAACCGGATCGCTCATGAGCGCGATCGGAGACACACCCGATCGGCCCCTGCGCGTCGCGATCGTGGGCTCGGGGCCCGCGGGCTTCTACGCGGCCGCGCAGCTGCTGTCGGACCCGCGGCTGTCCGTGGAGGTCGGCATGTTCGACCGCCTCGCGACGCCGTGGGGCCTCGTACGCGCCGGCGTCGCGCCGGACCACCCGAAGATCAAGTCCGTGTCGCGCATGTACGAGAAGACCGCGCGCAAGCCGGGCTTCCGCTTCCACGGGAACGTCGACGTCGGCGTCGACCTCAGCCACGGGGAGCTCGCCGCGGCCTTCCACGCCGTGCTCTACGCCGTCGGCGCGCCGACGGACCGCCGGCTCGGGATCCCCGGGGAGGACCTTCCGGGCAGCCACGCGGCCACGGAGTTCGTCGCCTGGTACAACGGCCACCCCGATTACGCCGACCGCGTCTTCGACCTCTCGGCGCGGCGCGCCGTCGTCATCGGCAACGGCAACGTCGCGCTCGACGTGGCGCGGATGCTCGCCCTCACCGCCGACGAGCTCGCCCCGACCGACACCGCCGACCACGCGCTCGCGGCGCTCGCGGCGAGCGCGGTCGACGAGATCGTCGTGCTGGGGCGCCGCGGGCCGGCGCAGGCGGCCTACACGAACCCGGAGCTGCGCGAGCTCGCCGAGCTGGCGGGTGCCGACGTGGTCGTCGATCCCGCCGAGGCCGTGCTGGACGCAGAGAGCCGCGCTTGGCTCGAGTCCGACGCCGCCGACGCGACCGCTCGGCGCAACGTCGAGATCGTCACGGACTTCGCTCAGCGCGAGTTGCAGGGCAAGCCGAAGCGCGTCGTCCTGCGGTTCCTCGCCTCGCCGGTCGAGATCGTCGGCCACGATCGCGTCGAGGGCGTGCGGATCGTGCACAACGAGATCGTCCGCGGCGCGGACGGCCGGCTCGCCGCCCGGCCCACCGGCGAGACGGAGCTGATCGAGTCCGGGCTGGTCCTGCGGTCGATCGGCTACCGCGGGACGCCGATCCCCGGAGTGCCGTTCGACGAGCGGCGGGCCACGATCCACAACGACGGCGGCCGCGTCACCGACCCGCGGACGGGCGCGCCCGTTCCCGGCGTCTACACCGCCGGATGGATCAAGCGCGGGCCGTCCGGCGTGATCGGCACGAACAAGAAGTGCGCGCAGGAGACGGTGGACCGGCTCCTGGAGGACCTCGCCGCCGGGCGGCTGCCGGAGCCGGGCAGCGACCCTGCCTCGCTCCTGGCGACGCTGGAGGAACGCGGCGCCGAGGTCGTCGACTACGCGGGCTGGGAGGCGATCGACGCCCACGAGCGCGCGGCGGGCGAGCCGGCCGGACGGCCGCGCGTGAAGCTCGTGAGCCGCGCGGAGCATCTGCACCACGCGGCCACGAGCAGGGTGAAGGGCTGACCGGCGGGCGGCGCGCGCGACGCCGCCGCGACGGTCAGGGCGGTGAAGCCGCGCCGGTCAGGCGGCCGCCGCGGGCTCCTTGTGGCGCACGCGCCTGGCGGCCACCGCGCCCGCCGCCCCGGCCGCGCCGACGCCGGCGACGACCGGTAGCGCCTTGACGGGCGTCGGCGCCTTCTTCGCGAGGGTCTTCGTCGCCTTGTACGCGGCGAGCCCCTTCATGCTCTTGCGCATGGCCTTCAGCGCCTTCGAGGCGGCCTTGAGCTTCAGATAGGTGCCGAGGGCGTCCGCCACCCGGCTCTTGGTGCTGCGACGACGGAGTCTCATGCGCGGAAACCTACTCGGCGAGGGTGCGGGCGTGTGCAGGCCGCCGCCGCGGACCCGACGCACCGGTTTCCGGCGCCGGACGTGGGCGCTGCCGGCTTTATGTCAAGGTGAACCGCCGTGCACAGCTCCGTCGCCACCCGGCGAGCCCGCGCCGGGCTGCTGCTGGGCCTGCTCC
Organism: Solirubrobacteraceae bacterium; assembly: GCA_035563395.1. Taxonomy (GTDB): domain Bacteria; phylum Actinomycetota; class Thermoleophilia; order Solirubrobacterales; family Solirubrobacteraceae; genus DASQMT01. The sequence continues at coordinate 283 of DATMVH010000475.1, read as the reverse complement.
TCGTGGCGCTCGCCGTCGCCGGGTCCGTGCTGCGCGGCGACGGTCCCGCGCCCGGCGTCCCGCTCGTCCCCACGCCGCCGGGCGAGGAGGACGGCGGCGAGCCGTTCGCGGACCCGTTCGCCTACGACGCCGACCGGGAGGCGGAGTTCGTGCGGCGGGCCGCCGCGGGCACGAGCCACCTGCTCTACATCCGCTCGCCGGGCGGCGCGACGGCGACCGCGCGGCGCGTCGCGCGCTGGCGCCCGCAGGTCGAGGCGGCCGCGCGCGAGGCCGGCATGCCGGC
>DATMVH010000474.1:0-3517 GCA_035563395.1 Solirubrobacteraceae bacterium | reverse complement strand
CGCGCCGCGCGGCTCGCGTCCGTCGGCGTCGTCGCCGCCTCCACCGCACGCGACGGCGGCGACCGCGAGCAGCATCACGATCCACGCCCGGCCGATCCCTGCCATCACCTGAGGATGGCATAGGCGGGTATCGTCGCCGCGGTGCGGACCGTGCACGCCACGCGCTACGTCACGCCGCTCCGCGAGGGCGGCTCGATGCCCGGCCTGGTCGAGGCCGACGACGACGGCCTCTACGTGCTCAAGTTCCGCGGCGCCGGCCAGGGCCCCAAGGCGCTGGTGGCCGAGATCGTCGCGGGCGAGCTCGCCCGTGCGGTCGGCCTCCCGGTTCCCGAGATCGTCTTCGTGGAGGTCGACCCGCAGCTCGGCCGAGCGGAGCCCGACCGCGAGATCCAGGAGCTCATCGGCGCGTCGGCGGGGCGCAACGTCGGGCTCGACTTCCTGCCCGGCTCGCTCACCTACACGCCGGCCGCCGATCCCGCGCCGGAGCCGGAGCTCGCCGCGGCGATCGTCTGGCTCGACGCGCTCACCACCAACGTCGACCGCACGGCGCAGAACCCGAACCTGCTCGCGTGGCACGGGCGGCTCTGGCTCATCGACCACGGCGCCGCGCTGTACCGCCAGCACGCGTGGGAGGACCCGCCGGCCGAGGCGCACAAGCCGTTTCCCGCGATCCGGCGGCACGTGCTGCTGCCCTGCGCGGGGTCGATCGAGGAGGCCGACGCCCGGCTCGCGCCGGTGCTCGAACGCGCGCGCGTGGAGGCTGTGCTCGGGCTCGTCCCCGGCGAGTGGCTGGACGGGACGCCGCGCGAGGCCTACGTCGAGTACCTCTGCCGCCGGCTCGCGGCGCCGCGCGGCTTCGCGGCGGAGGCGGAGGAGGCCCGCCGTGGCGGATAGGAGCCTCAGCCCGTTCCAGTACGCGACGGTCCGCGTCGTCCCCGACGTGGAGCGCGGCGAGTTCGTGAACGCCGGCGTGATCGTCTTCTGCCGCCCCCGCCGGTTCCTCGCCGCGCGGATCGCGCTCGACGAGGCGCGCCTGCGGGCCCTCGCGCCGGAGCTGGACGTGAACACGGTCCGCGCGCACCTGGACGGCGTGGCGCGGATCGCGGCGGGCGACCCGGACGCGGGCCCGATCGCCGCCCTCCCGGCCTCCGAGCGGTTCCACTGGCTCGTCGCCCCGGCGAGCACGATCATCCAGCCCTCGCCGGTCCACACGGGCCTCACCCAGGACCCCGAGGCGGAGCTCGACCGCCTCGTGCGCCGGCTCGTCAGCTGACGGGATCGACGGTGTGCTCGCCGGTGCGCTCGGCGTCGTAGGCGAGCAGCGCGGGGAACGCGACGAGGACGACGAGCACGCCGGCCAGGCACGCGAGACCGCCGGACACGACGGCGAAGCGCGCGCTCGAGGCCGATGCGACGACGCCGGACTCCACGTCCCCGAGCCGGGGGCCGCTCGTCACCACGAGCATGAACACGGACGACATGCGGCCGCGGAGCGCGTCCGGGGTGATCGTCTGGTTGATCGTCGAGCGGCACACCGCGCTCACCGAGTCCGCGGCGCCGGCGACGGCGAGCATCGCGGCGGCCGGCCACAGCGACGTCATCAGCCCGGCGGCGGCGATGGCGAGCCCCCACACGACGACGGCGTAGATGACGATCCGCCCGAGGCGCCGCGCGTGCGACAGCCACCCGGTCGTCAGCGCGGCCACCGTCGCGCCCGCCGACACGGCGGCGTACAGCACGCCGGTCCCGGCCGCGCCCGCGTCGTACACCGTGAGGGCGAGGACGGGGAACAGCGCCCGCGGCATCCCGAAGGTCATCGCCAGGAGGTCGATCGCGAACGAGCCCTTCAGGGCGTTGTTGCGGCGGACGAAGCGCAGCCCCTCGCCGATCGCGCGCCCGATCCCCAAGTCCGGGTCCGAACCGCCGATCGGCGGCTGCGGGTTCATGGCGTACGCCGCCGCGACCATCGCCAGGCAGCTCGCCGCGTCGAACAGGTAGGCGCCCTCCACCCCGGCCACGGCGATCAGCAGCCCGCCGGCCGCGGGCCCGACCACGGCCATCAGCGTGAACAGGCCGAAGGAGAGCGCGAGCGCGCCGCGCAGGTGCTCGGGCGCGACGAGGTTCGGCACGAGCGCCGTGCGCGTGACCCCCTCGACGGAGCCGAAGCCCGCGAGCAGCGCGCCGAGCAGGTAGAGCAGCCACACGGGCGGCTCGCCGGCGAGCGCGCCCGCGGCGAGCGATCCCGCGCACGCCACGAGCCCGATCTGGACGAGGAGCAGGAGCCGCCGGCGGTCCATCCGGTCCGCGATCGCCCCGCCGTACAGCGCCGCGCCGATGATCGGGACGAGCTCGACCGCGCCCAGCAGGCCGGTGAGGAACGCGGAACCTGTCTGCGTGAAGAGCTGGAACGGCAGGGCGACGAGCGCCGCCTGCGTGCCGAGGCCGGTGAGGCACTCGCCGGCCAGCAGGAGCCGCAGGTCGCGCGACGCGCGCAAGGGTGTGACGTCGACGGCGAGACGGCGCACGACGGTGGCTCAGGTCCGGGTGCCGTGCGCGCGCATCGCGTGCCCACGATAGGACGGCGTCCGCCGATCCGCGGGCCGCCCCGGCGGCGTGAACTAGGATGGCGCTCGAGTGCTGCCGTCACCGGAGCAGATCGAGACGTACCGGCGCGACGGCTTCCTCGTCGTCGACGAGTGGCTCGCGCCCGACGACGTCGAGCGGCTGCGGACGGCGCTGCACCGCTGCTTCGAGCACGAGTGGGAGACCGGGCTGCAGCCCGACGAGGTCAACTACGACCCGGCGACCACCCCGCCGGACCGCACGCGCCAGCTCTGCAACGTCTGGAAGGCCGACCGCACGATCGCCGCCAGCGTGCTGGCGGAGCGCGTCGGCCGCTTCGGCGCGGCGCTGGCCGGCGCCGCGGGCATGCGGCTGATCCAGGACAACGTGATCTGGAAGCCGCCGTCGGGCAAGGCGCTCCTGTGCCATCAGGACGCGGCCTACCTGCCGTTCCTCGAGCCGCCGAACATGACCACGTGCTGGATGGCGCTCGACGACACGCGCGCCGACACGGGGACGATCTTCTACGTCCGCGGCTCCCACCGCTGGCCGCGGGCGCCGCGCGGCGGCACCTTCCACGCCCCGGACGACTGGCTCGGACACGTCCGCGCCTCCGCGCCGGAGGGCGCGGAGCTCGAGCTCGTGCCGATCGAGGTGCCGGCCGGCGGCGCGGCGTTCCACGACGGCTGGACCTTCCACGGCAGCCCGCCGAACGAGCGCGCGGACGCCGAGCGCCGGTCGGTGATCAGCCACATGATCACCACGGACACGCGCTGGAGCGACGGCGAGCCGCACCCGATCTACTCCCGCTACCGCCGCCCGGGCGAGCAGGAGCTCGACGGCGCCTTCTTCCCCGTGCTGTGGCGCGAGGACGACGGACGCAGCGGCTGGCTGGAGGAGTGGTGCGCGGCCTCCGTCGCCGCCTGACCCGCGCGTCCTGCGCGCTGGCCGCCGG
>DATMVH010000473.1:0-7842 GCA_035563395.1 Solirubrobacteraceae bacterium | reverse complement strand
CCTCGGGCCGCGCCGTCCGGCGCGCCGCCTGCCCTCGCTCGACACGGCGCCCGCGCCTGCGCCGGTGTTCCGCGCCGGGCGCCTCGCGCGCCGGGCGGCGCTGCTGCTCGGCGGCGCCGGCGTGGTGGCCGGCTCCTACGTGGCGCTCGAGCGCATCGGTCTCGACCCGATCGGCCGGGCGCTCGGCTCCTCCAGCCCCGCCTGGGTGCTCGTGGCGCTCGCGCTGATGTGCCTGTCGATGGGCTTCCGCGCGATCGCGTGGCATTCGATCCTCAAGGCCGCGCTGCCCGACGCGCGCCCGCGCCTCGCCGACGCGATGCAGGGCACGGCGATCGGCGTGCTGATGTCGGCGACGCTGCCCGCGCGGCTCGGCGAGCCGTCGCGCGCGCTGATCGTCGCCCGCCGCCTCGGCCGGCCGCGGGAGTACCTCCCGGCGGTGCTCGGCACGCTCGTCTCGCAGACGCTCCTCAACGTGGCCGCCCTCGTGATCCTCGGCGCGGTGATGTTCGCGACCGTCGGCCTGTTCGCCGGCCGCCAGCAGGCGCTGGTGTGGTACGCGCTGGCGCCGTTCGCGGTGCTCTGCACGGTCCTCGTCGCCCCCGCGCTGCTGCGCTCGGGCCTGCCCTCGCGCTCCGCCCGGGTGCACCGCTGGATCGCGCAGGCGCGGGCGGGGGCCGCGCGCGTGCGGATGGGGCTCGCCGTGTTCGGCCGCCCACGCCTCGGCGTCGCCGCCACGGTGATGCAGCTCGGCGCGTGGGCGCTCCAGTGGCTGGGCTGCTACGTGCTGCTGGTCGCCCTCGGCCTCGAAGGCCACGCCGACCTGGGCGCCGCCGCGGCGGTGCTTTTCGCGGTGAACGTCAGCGCGGTGCTGCCGCTCACGCCGTCGAACCTCGGCGTCTTCCAGGCGGCGTGCGTCGCGGTGCTCGCGGGCGCCTACGACATCCGCGCCGCCGACGCGCTCGGCTACGGGATCATCCTGCAGGCCGTCGAGGTCGCGACCGCGGTGATCATGGGCGCGCCCGCGCTGGTCAAGGAGGGGGTCTCCTGGCGCGAGGTCCGCCTGCGGGCGATGCACTCGGCTCCCGTGCAGCTCTCGGCGCTGCCGCGCCATCCGCGGAACATCGAGGCGTAGCGGGCGGCGGCCGGCTCAGGTCGTGAGGAGCGCGCAGGCCCGGTCGATCGTCGCCGACTGCTCCGCGATCAGCCGCTCGGCCTCCCGTCGCAGGGCGGCGAGGTTCTCCGCGCTCGCGTCGTCGAACTCCGACGAGGCCTCCCGCAGCTCGGTCTGCAGGCGGATGTAGCGGTCGCCCATGACGGCCGCCGCCTCGAACTCCGTCGTGTCCGCCACGCCGTCGAAGACGATGTCGAGGATGGGCCGCGCCCACTCGAGCTGGCCCCACGACCGCGCCTCCTGGTAGGGAATGGGCGTGGTCGCGCTGCCGGTGCCGAGCGACAGCATCACCGTCAGGTGGTCGATGCCGCCGGCCTGCACGAGGTCGGCGTACGCGCAGAGCGAGGGATTGACGGCGAAGACGCCGCCGTCCACGAGCGCGTAGGTCGCGGCGCCCGCCGCGTCGGTCACGCGGGCGGGCTCGAAGTAGCTCGGGGCGGCGGACGTCGCGCGGCTCGCGGCGGCGAGCGTGAAGTCGTACGCGGGGTCGCGGCGCGCCCGCGCGGAGCGGAAGAAGAACGCGGCGCGGCGCTCGATGTCGTAGGCCGTGATGAGCACGTCGCGCAGGGCGGCCGAGAGCGGGTCCTCGCCGAGGTAGCGCCGCAGCGTGCCCTCGAGTGCCGCCGCGTCGTACTTCTCGTCCAGCAGGCCGCCGGCCGAGGTCACCGCCTTCACGGGGTCGTGGGCGAAGATCGCCGGCCCGTCCGTGAGGTAGATCTCGGCCAGCTCCGCCGCCGTGTAGCGCGGGCGGCCGGCGTCGTCCGCGCGGGTCAGGCCGCACGCGAGCAGGCCGCCGGTGGAGGTGCCCGCCACGAGGTCGACCATCTCCGCGGTCGGGCGGCCGGTCCGCCGCTCGATCTCGTCGAGGACGAGCGCGGGGATGAGGCCGCGGATCCCGCCCCCGTCGATGCACAGCACCTTCACGGCCGTGAAGGCTCGTCAGAGCGCCGCGCGGAGCTGGTCCGCGGTCCACGGCTGGTTGTACGCGGGGCCGCCGGGCTCCTGCTGGAGGGAGGCGGCGAGGTCGCCGGCGTCGACCGGGTCGAGCCCCATGTCGCGGAGCAGGCCGGCCACGAGCTCCTTGGCGTCCGCGTCGTCGCCGGCCACCGGGACGCCGAGGCGCTCGGGCCCGTCCGGGCGGTCCTCGTCGGCGAGCCGGCGCCAGTGCACCGTGTTGAGCGCCTTGACCACCCGGGCGCCGGGCGCGAGCTCGGCGGTCACCACGCTCGACGCCTTCGGCGCCGGATCGGCGCCCGAGCCGTCGCGGCCGGCGTAGAAGTTCGAGACGTCCACGAGCACCGCCCCGGCGGCGGGCGGCGCCTCCGCCAGCACGCCGGCGTTGCGCCCGTACGGGGTGGCGAGGAAGACGACCTCCGCCTGCGCCGCCTCCGCGGCGGTGCCCGCGCGCACGTCGCCGTCGAGCGCGGCGACGAGCGACCGCAGCGACTCGGGGCCGCGCGAGTTCGCGACGACGACGGAATGGCCGGCTCGCGCCAGGAGGCGGGCGACGGCCTCGCCCATGTGACCGGCGCCGATGACACCCACGCGCATCGGAGGATCCTACGCGGCGCCGGCAACCGGCCGCGCGGGCCGGGCCGCGCGGCGCGCGCTACTCCGCGCCGCTGCGCTGCGCGGCGCCCGCCAGCGCGGCGCCGTCGGCGTCCTCGACCGCCAGCTCCTCGTCGCCCAGCTCGCCGAACAGCGACGGATCGCGGGGGGAGCCCTTGATCACGTCGTCGGCGCGGCCGCGGTGGCCGTCCGGGAGCAGGCGCCCGCTCGTCGTGCCGAAGTAGATCGCCTCGGGGTGATGCGCGATCAGCGCGAGCGTGGACTGCTCCGGCTCGACCGCATACCCGCCCGAGAGGCGCAGGCCGATGCGGTTCGTCGCGTCCAGCAGGCGGTAGACCTTCTCGTGCTCGGACTGCTCCGGGATCGCCGGATAGCCCCACGAGTAGCGCCGGCCCTGCGTCTCGGGGATCCCGAGATCGCGTCGCGCCCGCCAGTGCAGCCACTCCGCCATCCCCTCGGCGGCCTGCACGCCGAGGCCGTGCGTGAACAGCTGCTCCGCGAACTCGCCTTCGCGCTCGAGCTCCGCCATCAGCTCCGTGACCTCGTCGCCGGCGGTGACCGCCTGCAGGGCGACGACGTCGAGCTCCCCGCTGTCCTTGGGGCGGAAGAAGTCGGCGAGGCAGATGCGGTCGCCGTTCGGCTGCCGCGGGGCGACGAGCCGCTCGAGCACCGTCTCGCGGTCCTCCGGGTCGAGCACGACGATCTCGTTGCCCTCGCTGTAGCAGGGGAAGTAGCCGAGCAGCGCGCGCGGGTGCAGGTAGTCCGCCTCGCGCCACATGCGCTCCAGGCGCGGCCGGAAGTCCTCCTCCACGAGCCGGCGCCAGGCCTCGCCCTTCACGCCGCGCCCGCCCCAGTGCAGCTTGAACAGCACGTGGGTGTCGAGGTGCGCGTAGACCTCGTCGAGGTCGACGGGGATCTCGCGCACGCCCCAGAACGGCGGCTCGGGCACGGGGTTGTCCGTCGACACGGGCGACCGGACGGAGTCGTCGGTCGTGTCGAGCACGACGTCCTCCTCGCCGGCCTCGCGCAGCCGCCGCGCGTCGGCGCGGACCTGCTCGACGAGCCGCTCGCGCGCGTCCGGGTCCACGAGCTGGTCCATGACCGCGAGTCCCTCGAAGGCGTCCTTGCAGTAGAAGACGCCGGGCCCGTAGACGTCCTCCGACTCCGTGCCGCCGGGGTAGAGCGCCCGCAGGCCGAACTTGCGGTTGATCGCCGCGCCGCCGACGAGCAGCGGGTACTCGAGGCCGTGGGCGTGCAGCTCCTGCACGCACAGCGGCATCTGCTTGGAGGTGGAGACGAGCAGGGCGCTGAGGCCGATGGCCGTCGCGTCGTGCTCCTGCGCGGCCTCGAGGATCGTCCCGATCGGGACCTGCTTGCCGAGGTCGACGACCGTGTAGCCGTTGTTGGTGAGGATGGTGTTGACGAGCGACTTGCCGATGTCGTGCACGTCGCCGAACACCGTCGCGAGCACCACGGTGCCCTTCGTGTAGCCCTCGAGCTTGTCGAGGTAGCGCTCGAGCCGGGCGACCGCGCGCTTCATCACCTCGGCGCTCTGGAGGACGAACGGCAGGATCAGCTCGCCGGCGCCGAACTTGTCGCCGACCTCCTTCATCGCCGGCAGCAGCACGTCGTTCAGCGTGGGAACGGCCCCGAGCTTCTCCACGGCGCGGTCGATCTGCGCCTCCACGCCGTCCTTCTTGCGGCGCAGGATGTGCCAGTGGAGCGCGTCCTCGGGCTCCATGTCCGCCGTGGGGTCCTCCACGGCGGCGTCGCCGCCCGACGAGGCCGCCTTCTCCTCGAAGTGGGCGATGTAGCGCTCGAGGGCGTCGTCGCGCCGGTTGAAGACGAGGTCGTCGGCGAGGTCGCGCTCCGCCTGCTCGATCTCCCCGTACGGCGTGATGTGGTTCGGGTTGACCATCGCGAGGTCGAGCCCCGCCTCCACGCAGTGATGGAGGAAGACGGAGTTGAGCACCGCGCGCGCGACGGGGCCGATGCCGAACGAGACGTTGGAGACGCCGAGCGAGGTCAGCACGCCGGGCAGCTCGGCCTTGATCCGGCGGATGCCCTCGATGGTCTCGACCGCGGACGGCTTCCACTCGTCGTCGCCCGTGGTGAGCGTGAAGGTCAGCGCGTCGAAGATCAGCAGCCGCGGGTCCATCCCGTGCTCGCCGCAGACCATGTCGTGGATCCGGCGGGCGACCTCCACCTTGCGCTCGGCGGTCTTCGCCATCCCGACCTCGTCGATGGTCAGCGCGATCAGCGCGGCGCCGTGGGCCATGGCGATCGGCACGACGCGGTCGAGCTTGGCCCGCCCGGCCTCGAGGTTGATCGAGTTGACGATCGCGCGGCCCGGGATCTGGTCGAGCGCGGTGGCGATGACCTCGGGCTCCGTCGAGTCGACCTGGATCGGCGCGGGCTGGCTGAGCGAGACCTTCTTGGCGACGAGCCGCATCTGCTCGTCCTCGTCCTGGCGCTCGGTCAAGGCCACGCAGAGGTCGAGCACGTGCGCGCCGCCCTCGACCTGGTCCTCGGCGACCTGGACGAGGCCGTCGTAGTCGTCGGCCAGCAGCAGCTCCTTGGCCTTGCGCGAGCCCTGCGAGTTGACGCGCTCCCCGACGAGCGTCGGGCGCGGGTCCTGCGCGAGCGGCGTCGCGGTCATCATCGAGGAGACGTGCGGCGGGCGCGGCGCCGGGCGGACGGACGGCGTGCGGCCGCGCACGCGGTCGACGATGGCGCGGATGTGCTCCGTCGTCGTGCCGCAGCAGCCGCCGACGATCGACACGCCGTAGCGGTCGACGAACTCGCCGAGCACGTCGGCCAGCGGCCCGGGCTGCTCCGGGAAGATCGTCTCGCCGTTCGGTCCCTGGTGCGGGATGCCGGCGTTCGGGATGCACTGCACGGGCAGGGGGGAGAACTCGCCGAGGAAGCGCACGGCGTCGCGCATGTCCTGCGGGCCGGTGGAGCAGTTGAGGCCGATGACGTCGACCTTCAAGGCCTCGAGCGTGGCGAGCGCGGCCGAGATGTCCGTGCCGAGCAGCATCTTGCCGCCGTTCGGCAGCAGGGAGATCGAGGTCTGCAGCGGCACGGAGCGCCCCGCGGCGGCGAACGCCTCGCGCGCGCCGAACACCGCGGCCTTGACCTCGAGGATGTCCTGCGCCGTCTCGATGATCAGCAGGTCGGCGCCGCCGTCGACGAGGCCCTTCGCCTGCTCGGCGAAGACGGCCACGAGGTCGCGGAAGCGGATGGCGCCGAGCGTCGGGTCGTCGGACGCCGGCAGGTGGCCGGTGGGGCCGATCGAGCCGGCGACGAACCGCTGCTCGCCGACCGCCCGGCGCGCGATCTCGGCGGCCTCGCGATTGATCTCGTAGGTGTGCTCGCCGAGGCCCCACTCGTCGAGCTTGAGGCGCGAGGCCTGGAAGGTGTCCGTCTCCACGACCTCGGCGCCGGCGTCGATCATCGACTCGTGGAGGCCCTGGATGACGTCCGGGCGGTTGAGGACGAGCGCCTCGTGGCAGCGCCCGGGGAGCCGGTAGTCGCGCTCGAGGTCGAGGTCGTACTGCTCGAGCGTCGCGCCCATGCTGCCGTCGAAGACGACGACGCGCTCGCGGGTGGCTGCCAGGTAGTCGCGCATCTGCGGCAAGACTAGCGAACCTTGACAAGGCTGTGGCAAGGTTGGGCCGCGGCGATTGACCGCGCCCGCGCGCCGGGTACGGTCCGGTGACCATGGTGTACCCGGACGGGAACGGCCGGCCGGCCGGCGAGGAGGTCACGATCACGCCGTACCGCGACGGTCCGCTGCTCGTGCGCGGGCCGTTCCGCCTCGTCGACCAGAACGGCGATCCGATCGACGCGCGGCGCGAGACGGTCGCGCTGTGCCGCTGCGGCAAGTCGCGCATGCGGCCGTTCTGCGACGGCACGCACAAGCTCGTCCGCTTCAAGGCGCCGAGCGGCGCCGAGGTGGGGCGCGAGACCGCCTGAGCGCCTACGCCGGCGCAGCGCTGGCCGCGAGCGGCAGCCGCAGCGACGAGCGGCGGGCGGCCCACCGCTCCAGCAGGTGCCGCGCCCAGCGGGCCTCCAGCTCGACGAGCGCGCGGGCGCCCCACAGGACGTCGCGCGCGAGGCCCGGCTCCAGCCGCGCGAGGCCGCCCGCGAGGTCGACCGCCGCGACGTTCTCGTGCACGGCGTCGGCCTCCACGTGCTCGTCGAAGAACGCAAGCGCGCGCGGATCGTCGATGCCCAGGCGCCGGAGGCCCGAGGCGTAGCGCCGGTTCGGGATCGACGAGGTCATCTCGAACAGCGCCAGGTGGCCGGTGATCGCGCCGCGCAGGCGCCGGTGGAGGCCGCACAGCGACATGAGGTTCACCGTGGCGAGCGTGACCCCGGGAACGTGGTCGAGGTAGGCGCCGTACGTCGCGTCGAGCCCCAGGGCGTCCATCGCGTCGGCGAACAGGCGCGCGTGCATGCGCGCGTAGCGGCCGCCGCCGTACTCGTCGGCCTGGATCTCCACGAGCGCCGCCTTCGGCGGCCCCTCGAGGCGCGGGATCGCCCAGGCGTGCGGATCGGCCTCCTTGAGCTGGTACGCCGAGCGGTGCACCAGGAACTCGAGCACTTCCTCCATCGTCCCCTCGCGCTCCAGGTGGCGCGAAAGCGACGGGCCGTCGTCCGCGTCGGCGATCGCGCGCAGCGCGAGGTCCATCGCGGCGGGCTCCGGCGCCTCGCCCACCGGGCCGACGGCGGCGTGGAGGGCGGCCTCGAAGCGCGCCTCGAGCGCCGCGCGGCACGCGAGCAGCGACGGCGCCCACTCCCAGCGCTCGTCCACGCCGTCGAACCCGCGGTAGTGCAGCTCGTAGCAGCAGTAGAGCGCGAGCTGCAGGTCCTCGTCGGCGAGCACGTCGGGCGGTTCGGGCAGCGGCACGGACGCGAGCGCGTGGAGTGGACGCGCGAGCGCCCCGAGCAGGGCCTCGGACGTCGCGCCGCGTGGCTCGGGCAGCTGCGGCATCGGACCCATTCCCTACCCGGACGTCGCGGTCGCGTAGTCAACGGACGGCGCGTAGGCGTCCGCCAGCCACGCCGCGGCGGCGCGCGGCGAGCCGGCCTCGCGC
>DATMVH010000472.1:0-2002 GCA_035563395.1 Solirubrobacteraceae bacterium | reverse complement strand
CGGCGTCCGGCAGCGGCGAGGCGTGCGCGGCGCGGCCTCCGCACTCGGCCTTCAGCTCGAAGCCGAGGTACCCGGCGAAGCCGCCGACGAAGTCGAACGGGAGCTCGGGCGCGTCGGCTCGCAGGCGCTCGAGCTCGCGGCGGCAGTGGTCGAGGACGCTCTCGCTGCGCACCTCGCGGCCCGAGGCCCGGTCGACGACGACCGTTCCGGTGCCCACGTCGTAGCGGACGACCTGGCCGAGCGGTCCCTCCGGCGCGCCGAGGAAGGAGAACCGCGCGACCCCTGCGCCGGCGCGTGAGCTGTCGAGCCAGACCGCGTGGTCGCGCTCGGCGTACAGGTCGGCGAACACGACCTCCGGCTCGCACCACGCGTCGAGCCGCCGGTGCCGGACCTGCGCCCCGGCGGGCTGCGCCCGTGCGCGGCTGCGGCGCGACGCGCGCACGCCGGGCGGTGCGGCGCGGCGGCGCCGCGGCGTGAGCTCGCGGAAGTTCGCCAGCAGCGCGCGGCCGTACGCGGTGCCCACGGACTCCGGGTGGAACTGCACGCCGAACAGCGGTCGCGTACGGTGCTCGAGCGCCATGATCACCCCGTCGGGCGTCCACGCCGTCACGCGGAGCTCCTCCGGCACGCGACCCACGACCAGCGAGTGGTAGCGCACGGCGCGGAAGTCCTGCGGAAGCCCGGCGAACAGCCCGCGCCCGTCGTGGCGGATCCGGCTCACGCGCCCGTGCATCACCTCGGGCGCGTGCTCGACCGTGCCGCCCGCGACGTACGCGAGCGCCTGGTGGCCGAGGCACACGCCGAGCACCGGCACCTCGGCGCGCCGCAGCGCCTCGAGCGACACGCCGGCGTCGCGCGGGTGCTCGGGGCGTCCCGGGCCCGGGGAGATGACCACGTTGTCCGGCGCGAGGCGGGCGAGCTCCTCCCACGACAGCTCGTCGTTGCGCACCACGACCGGCTCCTCGCCCCCGTTCACCTCGCCGAGCAGGTGGAAGAGGTTGAACGTGTAGGAGTCGTAGTTGTCGATCAGGAGCGTGCGCATCGGCCGGACGTCATTGTCGCGCCCCCGGCGCGCCGGTGAGCATGCGCGTCGCGATCCTCGGCTCGACCGGCGGCTGGCACGCGGAGCGGCTCGAGCGCGCGCTGTCGGCGCGCGGGCACGCATGCGCCTTCGCCCCGGTGACGCGGATGGTCGGCCGCGTGGACGGCGGCCTCGCGCTGCGCGGTCGCGACGTCGCGCTCGACGCCTGCGACGTCGTGCTCGTGCGCGGCATCCCGCGCGGCTCGCTCGAGCAGGTCGTCTTCCGCGTCGACGTCCTGCACGTGCTCGCGGCCGCCGGCGTGCGCGCGGTCAACGGCGCCGCGGCGATCGAGCGCACGGTCGACAAGTTCCTCGCCTCGGCGCTGCTCGCCGCCGCGGGCCTGCCGACGCCGCGGACCGTCGCGTGCGAGCGCGCCGCCGATGCGCTCGAGGCGTTCGCCGACCTCGGCTCCGACGTGATCCTCAAGCCGCTGTTCGGCTCCATGGGCTTCGGCATGGCGCGCGTCGAGGACGCGGACGTGGCCCAGCGGGTGTTCCGCGCGCTGGAGGTCGAGCGCGCCGTCTACTACCTGCAGGAGACGCTGCCCCACGACGGGGTCGACGTGCGCGCGCTCGTCGTCGGGGACCGCGTCGTCGCGGCGATCGAACGGGTCGGCACGGGGTGGCGGGCGAACCTCGCGCGCGGCGCGCGCGCCCGGGCCGTCGCGCTCGGCGACGAGCGCGCGGGGCTGTGCGTGCGGGCGGCGGCGGCGCTCGGCGCCGACTACGCGGGCGTCGATCTGCTGCGTGCCGCCGACGGGCGCGACTTCGTCCTCGAGGTCAACGGCATCCCCGGGTGGGCGGGCCTGGAGCGGGCGACCGGGGTCGACGTCGCCGCGGCGCTGGTGGACCATCTCGAGCGCATCGTCTAGGGCAGCTCGCCGGGGTCGACGGCGGCGGCGTGCAGGGCGGTGGCGACGA
>DATMVH010000471.1:0-11382 GCA_035563395.1 Solirubrobacteraceae bacterium | reverse complement strand
GCGTCGCCACGAGCGGTGGCGAGCAGGACCTCCTCCGCGCGATCGGCGACCTCCGCGCGGCTCAGCGCGTCGGCGAATGGCGACGCCTGCTGGATCAGCGCCTGGACGCCCGGCGTGCTCAGGCCCTCCGCGGTGGCGCGGTCGTTGCGCGCCACCGGCGCGGTCTCGCCCGCGAGCGGCCGGCGGGCGTCCACCTCGACGAACGAGCGCTGGAAGAAGCCCCCGATGCCGCCGGCCAGGCCCTCCCGGCGGCGGAGCACGATCGCGTCGGGCCCGAGCTCCTCGCGGATCTGCGGCAGCAGCTCCTCGAGCGTCCGGCCGCGGAAGGTCTTGACGTCGTTCTGCATCTCACGGGACCCATCGGCAATCCGCCGAGGATCCTGAGCCGGGTGTCAGGACGCTGCCCACGGGCGCCGGGCGGCGCCCGTCAGGCCATCGCGACGGCGGCCTGCATGGCCTCCGCGGGCCCGATCACGCCGGTCGTCTCCACGGCGACGCCCGGCGCGATCTCGTTGTAGGAGCAGACCGCGAGCTGCGGGAGCCGCTGCTCGCAGAGTCGCCGCAAGTGCCGGCGGACGCGCGCCGAGCACAGCAGCACGGGGCGCGTGCCGCGGCTCATCGCGTGCTCCACCTGGTCCGCGCACGCCTGCACGAGCGAGGCCGCCCGGTTCGGGTCCATGGCCAGGAACTCGCCGTCGGCGGTCTGCACGAGCGCCTCGGCCACCTCCTGCTCGAGCGCCGGGTCGAGCGCGATCGCGCGCAGCGTGCCCTCGAGGTCGAGGTACGGCGCGACGATCGTGCGCCCGAGCGCCTGCCGGGCGTACTCCGCGAGCATGGCGGGGTCGCGCGTGAGCCGGGCCTTGTCGCCCACGGCCTCGACGATGGAGCCGAGGTCGCGCACGGAGACCCCCTCGCGCAGGAGCGCCTGCAGCACGCGCTGTATCTCGCCGAGCGAGAGGACGTCGGGCACGACCTCGTCGACGACCGCGGCGTTGACCTCCTTGAGCTGGTCGAGCAGCTGGCGCGTCTCCTGGCGGGTGAGCAGGTCGGCGGCGTTCGCGCGGATGACCTCGGTGAGGTGCGTGACGACGACGGACTCCGCGTCCACCACCGTCCAGCCGAGCGCCTCGGCCTCGGCGCGGATCGCGTCTCGGATCCAGACCGCGGGCAGGCCGAAGGCCGGCTCGGTGGTCGGCACGCCGTCGAGCTGGCCGATCGCGTCGCCCGGGTCCATCGCGAGCTGGTGGCCCGCGAGCACGCCGCCGCGCGCGACCTCCGTCCCGCGCACGCGCATCACGTACTCGTGCGAGTCGAGCGTCACGTCGTCGCGGATGCGCACCGCGGGGATGACCATGCCGAGCTCGGAGGCGATCTGGCGCCGGATCGTGCCGACGCGCGCGAGCAGCGTGCCGCCCGCGCCCTCGTCGACGAGCGGCACGAGGCCGAAGCCGATCGCGAGCTCGAGCGGGTCGAGGGCGAGCGCGTCGAGCGCCGCGTCGCGCGGGGCGGGCAGCTCGGCCTGCTGGCGGCTCGCGGCCGCGACGGCCGCTCGCTCCTCCGCTTCGCGCTCCTTCGCGGTCGGCATCTTGCGCAGCGACCAGCCGACGGCGAAGAACGCGCCGCCGATGACGAGGAACGGCAGCTTCGGGAGCGCGGGCACGAGCGCGAACGCGCTGATGACCGCGCCGGCGACCATCGGCGCCTTGCGCTGGTCGAGGATCTGGCCGGCGATGTCGTTGCCGAGGTCCTTCTCGGACGCCGAGCGGGTGACGAGGATGCCGGTCGCGACGGAGATGAGCAGCGCGGGGATCTGCGCGCACAGTCCGTCGCCCACCGTCAGCAGGGAGAACTTATGGGCGGCCTCGCCGAACGGCAGGCCCTGCTGCACGACGCCGATGACGATGCCGCCGACGATGTTGATGAGCGTGATGAGGATGCCCGCCATCGCGTCGCCCTTGACGAACTTCGAGGCGCCGTCCATCGCGCCGTAGAAGTCGGCCTCCTGGGCGATCTCGGCGCGCCGCTTGCGCGCCTCTTCGTCCGTGATCTGGCCCGTGTTGAGGTCGGCGTCGATCGCCATCTGCTTGCCGGGCATGGCGTCGAGCGTGAACCGCGCGCCGACCTCGGCCACGCGCCCGGCGCCGTTCGTGATCACCACGAACTGGATCACGATGAGGATCAGGAAGATGATGAGGCCGACGACCACGTTGCCGCCGACGACGAAGTTGCCGAACGCGGTCACGACGTGGCCCGCGTCGCCGTGGAGCAGGATCAACCGCGTGACGGACACGTTGATGGCCAGCCGGAACAGCGTGGTGAGCAGCAGGAGGCTCGGGAAGGCCGAGAAGTCGAGCGCGCGCGGGACGTAGAGCGTCGCCACGACGATCATCAGCGCCGCCGAGATGTTCAGCGTGATCGCGAGGTCGAGCAGGAACGGCGGCAGCGGGATGATCATCATCACCACGACCAGCACGACCGCGCCCGCGGCCATGAGGTCGGCGTGACGGCCGGCCTTCTTCATCAGGGAGTTCATGCGGCGATGGCCTTCGAGTTGACGCGGTAGACGTAGGCGAGCAGCTCGGCGACGGCCTGGAAGAGTTCCTCGGGGATCATCTTCCCGACGTCGACGGAGGCGTGCAGGGTGCGGGCGAGCGGCGGGTTGGGCACGACCATCACGCCGTGCTCACGGGCCAGCTCGCGGATGCGCAGGGCGACGTGGTCCTGGCCCTTGGCCACCACGACGGGGGCGAGGGCGTCCGACGAGTAGCGGAGCGCGACGGAGAAGTGGGTGGGGTTCGTGACGACCACGTCGGCGGTCGGCACGGCGTCCATCATGCGCGCGCGCGCCATCTCCATGGCGCGGCGGCGCTGGGCGCCCTTGACCTCCGCCGGCAGCTCCTGCTGCTTGTACTCGTCCTTGACCTCCTGCTTGTCCATCTTGAGGCTGTTCTCGTGGCGCCAGCGCTGGTAGCCGTAGTCGGCGAAGGCGATCACGAGGTAGCCGAAGGCGGCGCGCTGGGCGATGGAGAGCACGGTGGAGGCGAGCTGGGGGAGCACCACGGCCGGCGGCATGCCGACGAGCGCCGCGAGCTCCTCGAGCTTCGGCAGCAGGGCGAGCGCCGCGATGGCGCCGACCACGGCGACCTTGGCGACGTTCTTGACGAGCTCGAACAGGGCGTGCTTGCCGAAGATCTGCTTCGCGCCGGAGAGCGGGTTCAGCTTCTTCGGGTCCGGCTTGATCGCCTGCGCGGCGGGCTTGAGGCCGACCTGCACGACGCTCGCCATGACGCCGGCGACGAGGCAGACGAACGCGATCGGCGCGACGGCGCGCAGCGCGGCGGCGCCCGCCTCGCCCAGCACCGTGCCGATGCCCTCGCGCTCGACGACGGACGGCGTGGCGACGAGGTGCAGGATGCTGCGCGTCGCGTCGCCCACCCGCTCGAGGATCCCCGGCCCGAACGCCGACAGCGCGAGCAGGGCGGCGAGCAGGACGACGGCGCCGTTGAGGTCCGCGGACTTGGCGACCTGCCCCTTCTTCCGCGCCTCCTCGCGCTTCTTGGGTGTTGCCTTCTCGGTCTTGTCGCTGCCGGCCATCAGGACACCCGGAGCGTCTGGAGGGCGGTGGAGACGGAGCGCTGCAGCTCGTCCGACAGCCAGCCGGCCGCGAACGGCAGCGAGGCGCCGACGATCAGGACGGCCACGGCGACCTTGGCCGGGAAGCCGACCGCGAACACGTTGAGCTGCGGCACGACGCGGGAGACGACGCCGAGCGCGGCGTCCGTGATCACGAGCGCGAGCAGGACGGGCGCGGACACCTGGATCGCGGCGGCGAACAGCCCGCTGAACGCGACCTGCGCGCCCTCGACCATCGAGCCGACGTGCGGCGCCTCGAGCAGCGGCACGGCCTCGTACGTCCGGGCGAGCCCCTGGATCACCCACGCGTCCCCGCCGATGGCGATGAACACGAGCACGCCCACCATCGAGTAGAGCTGGGAGAGGATCGAGGACTGCGTCCCGGTGACCGGGTCCACGAGCCCGCCGAAGGAGAAGCCCACGAGCGTGTCGAGGACGGAGCCGGCGGCCGAGAGCGCGGCGAACAGGGCGGCGAGGCCGAACGAGAACGCCGTCCCGACGAGCACCTCCTTGACCATCAGCCCCGCGAGCCCGAGCGCGTCGACCGGGATCGCGCCGTCGCCGGGCGCCTGCGTGGCGATCGGCGCGATGCCGAGGGCGAGGGCGAGCGCGACGAAGGTGCGGGCCCGCGGCGGCAGGGTCTTCGAGGAGAACAGCGGGGCGAGCACGAACAGCGGCGCGATGCGCGCCAGCACGAGCGCGAAGCCCACCATCTGCTGCTCGCCGAACCGGGCGATCAGCTCGTCCGGCGTCATCCGCCCACCAGCGTCGGGATGGACGAGTAGAGCTGCTGCGTGTAGGTGATGAGCTCCTCGAGCATCCACGGGCCGCCCACCACGAGGACGACCGCCATCCCGATGATCTTCGGGATGAACGACAGCGTCTGCTCCTGGATCTGCGTGACCGCCTGCACGATCGAGACGGCGAGGCCGAGCACGAGCGCGACGCCCAGCATCGGCATCCCGACCTTGAAGGCCAGCGTCATGGCCTGCATGACGAGGTTGACGACGACGTCCTCGTTCATGCGTTGAAGCTCTGGACGAGCGATTGGGTGACGAGGTTCCAGCCGTCGACCAGGACGAACAGCAGGATCTTGAAGGGCAGCGAGATGAAGACGGGCGGCAGCATCACCATGCCCATGCTCATCAGCGTCGCGCCGACGACGATGTCGATCACGAGAAACGGCAGGAAGATCAGGAACCCGATCTGGAACGCCGTCTTGAGCTCGGAGATCGTGAAGGCGGGGATCAGGACGTAGGTCGGGATGTCGGCGCGCGTCTGCGGGCGCTCGAGCTTCGCCAGCCGCGCGAACAGCGCGAGGTCCTTCGTGCGCGTCTGGTCGAACATGAACTCGCGCAGCGGCTTCTCCGCCCGCTTGAGCGCCGTGGTCTGCGAGATCTTCTCCGCGCGCAGCGGGTCGACGGCGTCGCGCTTGATCTGGTTGAAGGTCGGCGCCATCACGAAGATGGTCAGGAACAGCGCGATCCCGACGAGCACCTGGTTCGGCGGCGCGGTCGGCGTGCCGAGGCCCGTCCGGATGAAGGACAGGACGATGAGGATGCGGGTGAAGCCCGTGAGGGTGAAGACGGCGGCCGGGACGAGCGAGAGGCCGCCGACGAGGAGCAGCAGCTCGACCGCGTTGGAGCCCTCGATCCTCATCGGATCACCGTGCGGCGGCGCAGCTCGGCGAGGAACCCGCGACCGCGGCCGCCCGTCGCGAAGGGGCCGTCCGTGTCGCCGGCGAGCGTCTCGAGCCCCGTGCCGGGCTGCTCGAGCAGGCCGAGCGCGCGGGCCTCGGCCTCCGTGTAGCTGCGGATCGGCGTGACGCCGTGCTCGCCCGATCCGACGAGGACGACCTCGTCGCCGGCGCGCACGAGGTGCAGCGAGCGGCCCGGGCCGAGCGCCAGCGTGGCGAGGGTCTGGAGGCCCGCGCCGGCGTCGCCCGCCTCGCGGCTCGCCTTGACCTGGCGCAGGACCCACGTCAGGCCGTAGATGACGGCGATGACGATCGCCAGGCCGACGATCGTGCGCACGAGGCTTCCGCCCGTGCCGGCCTCCGCCGCCTTGTTCGCGGTCTCGCCGCCGAGGTCCAGCGGCGTCTGCTCGCCGTTGGCGGCGGCAGAGCGGGAAGGCAGCAGCAGCGCGCAGAGGAGCGCGGCCACGCAGGCAGAGAGGAGCGCAGGGATTCGCATCACCGAGGGAGACCCTGGATGGGGGTCACCCTCGCTATCGGCCCTGCGCCGGGCGGCTTTAGCCCGCGGCGCGCCGATGTTCGAATCGCAACTCGTTCACGACCGCGCCGGCCAGCAGGATGATCGCCAGCACGTAGAACCAGATCAGCACGATCAGCACGAACAGGAACGAGGAGCCGACGCGCAGGGAGTTGACGTTGGCGAGGTAGAGCGGGAAGCCGTAGTCGACCACCGCCATCGCCGCCGTGGCCCCGAGCGCGCCGGGCCAGATGCAGCGCCACGGGATCGGGCCCCTCGGCACGCGCCAGTAGATCAGGCAGAGGATCCCGAACAGCAGCAGCAGGCCGCCGGCGAGCGAGATCGCGCCGACGAGGCCGCGGACCTCGTGGAGGCCGAGCGGCAGGTCGCGGCTCGCCGAGGCGAGCAGGCCCTGCAGCGTCGGCACGGCGACCGTGGCGCCGAAGAACAGCAGCACGACGACGAGCATCCCGAGCGCGAAGAGCTTCTGGCGCACCCAGGAGCGGCAGGGACGGTGGTAGATGCGGCAGAACGCCGTGTCCAGCGCGCCCCAGAACGACGACCCGACCCACAGCGAGGCGGCGAGCGCGGCGAGGCCGACGGTGGTCGACGAGGCGCGCAGGGTGCGCAAGGCGTCGAGCAGCGTCGACTCCGCCGCGCTCGGGAAGAGCTGCTGGAGGTCGTCGACCACGGACGTCTCGACCTCCTGGCTCGAGAGCACCTGGCCCGCGATGAACAGCGCGATGAGCGCGAGCGGGAACAGGGACAGCAGCAGGTTGTACGCGACCATCCCGGCCATGCCCGTGAGGTTGTCCTCGTAGGCCTTGCGCCAGAACTCGCGCACGCCGCGGGTCATGCGGGCCTAATTGCCCGCACGACCCGCGATACCTGCGTCAGGCGGCGGCCCCGGCGGCGCGCGCCCGGCCGCCGTCGGACACGACCTCGGTGACGCGGAGGCCGAACTCCTCGTCGATCACCACGACCTCCCCGCGGGCGATCGGCTTGCCGTTGACCAGCAGGTCGACGGGCTCGCCGGCCAGCCGGTTCAGCGTGATGATCGAGCCCGGACCGAGGGCGAGCGTCTCGCCGATCGTCATCCGCGTGCGGCCGATCTCCACGGCCAGCTCGACGGGAACGTCGTGGAGGCGCTCGAGGGCGGCCGCCGGCGCGGCGCCGGCGTCGCCGAGCGGGGCGCCCGGCCCCACGGTCGCCTCGAAGGGCACGTAGTCGACTGCGTCTGCGTTCATGGCCTCGCTCATTGCACCGTCACGTCCGGGAACAGGACCTCCTCGACATGGACGTCCGTGTGCTTCTTGATCGCCTTCAGGATCTTCTTCTTGAGCTTCTCGCGGCCCTCGCGCTCGATCAGGTCGGCGTCGCCGGCGTCCGTCAGCGTGTCCGTGATGAGATCGCGGACGATCGCCTCCTGCGGCTCGCTGCCGTAGCCCTCGGGCGGCGTCGGCGCGCCGTGGCCGCCGCCGTGCCCGCCGGCGGCCTCGGCCGCCTCGACGACCAGGGCCACGGACACCTTGGCGTAGCGCCCGTCCGCGAGGTTCACGAGGAACTCCTTCGGCAGGACATAGACGGTGCCGTGGACCTTCGGCTCGGGAGCGGGCTTGCTCGGCTTAGCGAGCACGGTCTTGTACGCGCCGCCGGCGACGACGAGCGCCAGCACCACGACGATCAGCATCTTCTTGTTCATGAGTCGCCTCCATGCGACGAGTTGGCTCCATGCAGCCGGGTCAGGACGATCTCGACCCGGCGGTTGTGCGCGCGTCCGGCTGCGGACGCGTTGGTGGCCACGGGGTGCTGCGGCCCGTAGCCGGCCAGCGACATCCGGCGGCCGGAGACCCCGGCGCGCTCGAGGCGCTGGACGACGGCACCGGCGCGTGCGCCGGACAGCTGCCAGTTGGACGGGAACTGCGAGGTGGCGATGGGCCGGTCGTCCGTGTGGCCCTCCACCGCGATGGGATGCGTGCGCTCCTGCGCGATGATCACGCCGATCTTGTCGAGCGTCGGAAGCGCCGCCGCGTTCACCACGGCGCTGCCCGAGTCGAAGAAGAGCTCGTCCGTCATCAGGCGGACCTTGAGGCCGCGATGCGACACGGTGGTCGACACGTTGTCGCCCAGGCCGGCCTCCTCCACGAGCTCGTCGATGCGCCGCTTGAGGCTCTGGAAGGCCTCCTCCTCGCGGCCGGCGGCCTTGGCCTCCTGCTCCGCGCTCTGCGGCGACATCGCCTCGTTGACGGCCTGCACCGGGGACAGCGACGGCAGCGGCGGCTCGGCCACGGAGTTCTCCCCGTCGGAGGTGTCGCCCGTCTGCATCATCGCCTGCCCGCCCGTGAGCACCGGCCCGGAGAAGGCGTCCTGCAGCGACTGCTGGAGCGCCTTGACCTTCGAGACGTTCGTCGAGGAGATCGCGTAGAGCACGACGAACACCGCGAAGAGCAGCGTCATCATGTCGTAGCCCGAGACGAGCCAGCGCTCGTGGTTCTCGTGCTCCTCGTGGTGGTGCTTCTTATGCCGCCGCGCCGCGCTCATGGCTCATCTCACGCGGCCTGCTTCTGCGCCGCCAGGGCCGCCTGCTGCTCCTCCTCGGTCGGCCGCACGGCCGGCGGGACGTAGGCCATGAGCTTCTCGGACACGACGCGGGGGTTGTCGCCGGCCTGGATGGCCAGGATCCCCTCCAGCGTCATCTCGCGGAAGTGGATCTCCTCCTCGGAGAGCTCCTTCAGCCGGTTCGCCACGGGAAGGAAGACGACGTTGGCCGACCCGACGCCGATGAGCGTCGCGAGGAAGGCGGCCGCGATGAGCGGGCCGAGCGACGACGGGTTGTTCAGGTTGTTCATGACGTTCACGAGCCCGAAGACCGTGCCGACGATGCCCATCGTGGGCGCGAGCGCGCCGGCCTGCGTGAACGGGTTGCGCGCGGCCGCGTGGCGCTTGCGCATCGCCTCGTTCTCAGCGTCGAGGACCGCCGCCACGAGATCGGGGTCGGTGCCGTCGACGACGAGCTGGAGGCCCTTCTTGGTGAACGGGTCCTCGATGTCCTTGACCGCCTCGTCCAGTGCCAGCAGGCCGTCGCGGCGCGCCTTCTCGGCGTAGCCGACGAGCTCGGTGACCCGCTTGACGAGGTCGAGCTCCTCGGGCATCACGGCCTTCATGTACAGCTTGGGCAGCCGGATGTGGGCCGGCAGGCCGCACGCCGCGATCGTGGCGCCGAGCGTGCCGACGAGGACGATGAGCGCCGCGGGGACGTTGAGGACGACCATGACGTTGGTCCCCTCCATCGTCGCGCCCATCGCGATGCCGACGAGCGAGAGGACGATGCCGATGCCGGTGCCGAACTTCATGGCCGGTGCTCCTTGGTGGGGATCTCGCCTTCGCGGCGCGCCGCCTCGGCGTTCAACGCGACGACGGCGCCGTCGCCCGCGGTGCCGCGGACGAGCGACAGGGCGGTGGAGCGCCGCGGCGTGCGGGTCATCGCGTCGAGCACGGACGCGCGCCAGGCGCGGACGGCGTCGGCCACCGCCTCCGGCGACTCCATGACGAGCAGGCGCGACCCCGTGGTGAGGGTCACGACCGTGTCCGGGTTCGCCTCGACGGTGAGGACGAGGTCCGGGTTCAGGTGGAAGGGCTGCGGCGTGTGGCCGAGTCTGTGGAGGCGGATCATGGCTGGAGGAATGGGGACCGGGAGGGTCTTGTCCCGGGTGATCGGCCGGAGGCGCCGGATCTTTCGCCCCGGAACGACGAACGCCCGCACGAAGCGGGCGTTCAGTCGTCGGGCGCCGGGCCGGGCCTAGCGCTTGAGGTTCACCAGATCCTGGAGCATCTCGTCGGACGTGGAGATCACCCGCGAGTTCGCCTGGAAGCCGCGCTGGGCGGTGATCATGTTCGTGAACGTCTGCGCGAGGTCGACGTTGGACATCTCGATCGTGCCCGCCGTGGAGAGCCCGCGGCCGCCCTGGCCGGCGACGTCGGCCTGCTCCGCGCCCGAGTTCGCCGACGACATCCAGCGGTTGCCGGACGCGCGCTCGAGGCCGGCCGGGTTCTGGAACAGCGCGACGGACAGGAAGCCCGCGGTGACGCGCGCGCCGCCGCCGGCCGGGATGTAGGACACCGAGCCGTCCTGCGCGATGGCGACGTTCGTGCCGCCCGGCTGGATCTGGATGAGCTGGTCGGCGCCGCCCGGGGCGTTCTTGCCGACGACGTAGTAGCCCTCCTGCGTCAGGAGATAGCCCTGCTCGTTCGTCGTGAAGTTGCCGGCGCGGGTGTACTGGATCGCGTTCACTCCCGGGACGGCCGGAGGCGTCGTCTGGGCGACGCGGAAGAAGCCCTCGCCCTGGATGGCGACGTCGAGGGCGTTGCCCGTCGTCTGCAGCGCGCCGCCGGTCATGAGGTTGTCGATCGAGCCGAGGCTGACGCCGAGGCCGACCTGCGCGGAGTTCGTCCCGCCGTTGGCGCCCGTGGCGCCGGACGCGCTGCGCTGCAGCTGCGTCAGCGAGTCCTTGAACGTCGTGCGCGCGGACTTGTAGCCGATCGTGTTGACGTTCGCGATGTCGTTCGCGGTGACGTCGAGCATCACCTGGTGGTTCTTGAGGCCGCTGATCGCGGCGAACATGCCTCGCATCATGGGGCGATCACTTCCTTAGGCGCAGTTCACGCGATCTGCGTGATCTTGGAGGGGTCGACACCTTCGGTGCCGCCGACGGTCAGGACGGTCTTGCCGTCCTCGGTGTGGTTGACCTTCTCGACCCGGCCGGTCTGGGTGGTGCCGGCCGCGTCGGTGGTCCAGGTCACCGTGCGGCCGATGAGGCCCACGGACTGGCTGAGGGCGAGGTTGGAGGCCATCGCCTCGTTGGCCTTCGCCATGTTGGTCACCTGCTCCAGCGTGGAGAAGGAGGCCATCTGGCCCATGAAGTCCTGGTCCTGCATCGGGTTCATGGGGTCCTGGTGCTGCAACTGGGCGACGAACAGCTTGAGGAACTGGTCCTTGCCCATCTCTGCGTTCTTGCCGCCGGCGGCCTGCGTGGAGGCGGCGGGCGAGCTGGTGGATTTCAGGGCGTTGATGTCCATGGGTCTCGGGTCGGGGGAGTGAGCTAGGCGAGGACGTCCACGAGCACGCCGTCGGGCAGCGTCACCGTGGCGGTGACGACCGGCTCCGGCTCGGCGTCGGCACGATCGGCGGACGGCCCGTGGCCGCCGTGGCCACGGCCGTCGCGGCCGCCCTCGAAGCCGAAGGCGCTGCCGGCGGAGCCGCCGGCGCGCTGGTCGCCGGACGTCGAGACCTCCAGGGAGAGGAGGGTCACGTCCTGGCGCTCGAGCGCGCGCCGCAGGTCGCCGGCGGCCTGGTCGAGCAGCCGCGCGGCCTCGGGCGACTCGGCGATCACGTGCGCGGCGACGCCGGCCGAGGAGTGCTGCAGGCGGATCTCGATGCCGCCGAGGTCGGCCGGGCGCAGGTTGATGCGGGCGTGGTCGATGCCGTCGCGGCTCGCGACGTGGATGAGCTGCGCGACGGCGCGCGGCGCCTGATGGAGGG